>JALOTU010000243.1 GCA_025457725.1 Verrucomicrobiota bacterium | reverse complement strand
GGAAGTGCAGAAGGTTGCCCATCTGGCCCGCCTCCGGCTGACCCCGGAGGAGGAGGAGACGTTGGGGCGGCAATTGGACCAGATCCTCGACCATATCGAGAAGCTGAACGAGGTGGATGTGTCCGGCGTGGAACCCACCGCCCACGCCTTCCCGCTGGTGAATGTCACCCGGCCCGACGAGGCACGCCCCTCCATGCCTCACGAGGACGCCCTGCGCAATGCCCCGGCCCAGGCCAACGGACTCTTCATGGTGCCCAAGATCGTCGAGTAAACCGATCACCCGCCGCCGAACGCGCCATGCTGAATCTTCTGAACCTGTCGGAAGCCGCCTCGCGCTTGCAGCGCCGGGAAATCTCCGCCCGCGACATCCTCCAGGCCTGCCTGGACCAGATGCGAAAGGTGGAACCCAGACTCCACGCCTTTCTTTCCTGCGACGAACCGGAGGCCCTCGCCCAGGCCGATGCCGCCGACGCCCGGCTCGCCGCGGGCGAACGCGGCCCGCTGCTGGGCGTGCCGGTGGCCTTGAAGGATGTGATTGCCGTCAAAGGACAGCGCCTTTCCTGCGGATCGAAAATCCTGGAGCATTTCGTCGCCCCCTACGACGCCACTGTGACCGAGAAGCTCCGCGCGGCGGGTGCCGTGGTGTTCGGCCGGGTCAACATGGACGAGTTCGCCATGGGCAGTTCGACGGAGAACTCCGCCTTCGGCCCCTCCCGCAATCCCTGGGACCCGGAGCGCATCCCGGGCGGCTCCTCCGGAGGGTCCGCCGTGGCGGTGGCGGCGGATGAATGCCTCGCCGCTCTCGGTTCGGACACCGGCGGCTCGATCCGGCAGCCGGCCGCCTTGTGCGGATGTGTCGGCCTCAAACCCACCTACGGCCGCGTTTCCCGCTACGGGCTGGTCGCCTACGCATCGTCCCTCGACCAGATTGGCCCGTTCACCAAGACCGTGCGCGATGCGGCCACGATGCTCGGCGTCATCAGCGGTCACGATCCCCGCGATTCCACCAGCGTCCCGCAACCGGTGCCGGATTACACCGCGGCGCTCACCCACGGGATCCGTGGACTGAAGCTGGGTCTGCCCCGGGAATACCTGGCCGCCGGCGGGTTGGATCCACAGATCAAGACGGCGGTGGACACAGCCGTCGCCAAGCTGCGGGAACTGGGGGCCGAGCTGGTGGAAATCTCGTTGCCGCACACCGACTACGCCCTGGCGACCTACTACATCATCGCCACCGCCGAGGCCTCGGCCAACCTGGCGCGGTTCGATGGCATTCGCTACGGGCTGCGGGTCGACGGCAAGGACCCCGTCGAGCTCTACCAGAACACGAGGGGCCGGGGGTTTGGGGACGAGGTCAAACGCCGCATCATCCTCGGCACCTACGTTTTGAGCAGCGGTTACTACGACGCGTATTATCTGCGGGCGCAACGGGTCCGCACGCTGATCCGGCAGGATTTCCTCAAGGCGTTCGAGACCGTGGATGCGATCGTCACGCCGACCACACCGACCGCCGCCTTCAAGGTGGGGGAGAAGATGGCGGACCCGCTGCAGATGTATCTTTCGGACATCTTCACCCTGTCGTGCAACCTGGCCGGCATCTGCGGCATCAGCATCCCCTGCGGGTTCACCCAATCGCCCAAGCTGCCGATCGGTTTGCAGTTGCTGGGCAAACCGTTTGGTGAGGAAAGCCTGCTGCGCATCGCCCACGCCTACGAACAGGCCACGGAGTGGCATCAGGCGAAGCCGCCCCTCGACTGAACGCGTTACCGTCCCGCCTGCCGAAGCGCCAGCCAGCTCAGGGTGCGCAGGTCCGACCAGGCCAGGAACCGGGTTTCGGAGCGCGCCATCCTCAGGGGGTGCAGGGACCTCCGGCCTCCAATGACGCTCGTCTCCCGTAGCAACGGGCGTCCCGGATTGTCGTGGCTTGCTGCGGGCCGGGGACGTCCCGCGCTCCTGCTCCAGGGCTCAAGGCGCGATAGAGGCTTTCGGCGGATTCTCTCGCCGTTCCCGCGCCACGGGGCGAGGAAGATCTTCGGGGAGCCCCCCCGGTCTACTCCCGGTCCTCCATCCCCGTGTCTTTGGGCACGGTGTTCTGGGGCGCAATGCTCTCGAGAAACTTCCGGTCGCTCTCCTCCAACGATTGTCTCAAACCCTCGACTGTTTCGGCCTGGCCGCTCCACCAGCGAATGATCTCAGGACTGTAAGCCGGCTGGCCGCCCGATGCATTCCAACATTTCCCCCACGCTTCCCAGTCGCCACCAAAGTTCCGGCCGGTCAATTGAACCAGGGCGATCTGCGCCCACCAGCGGGTGTTCGGGTTGCCGTGATAGACCAGCGTGATCAGGTCCGGAACCGACTGGCGGTCGCCCATGATGCCCAACACCCGCGCGGCCATCCAGCGGTTGCGGTTGTTCCCGTCCACGCGTTCGAAGGCGATCCCGCGCAACGGCGGCAACGCATTGGTGGAGCGCAGGGCGCCCAGCGTATTGATGGCCGTGTAGTAGTCCCGGCCGCGCGGGCCGTTCAAGGCGTCCAGGCACTTCGTCTCCAGCGTCTCGAGGTCCTCCGCCGTCCAACCGTCAAAGGCGCGGTCGTCGAAGTAACTGCGGAACTGGCGGTCGGTCCAGGCGACGACGGCCCGCTGATCCGCGTTGAGTGACGGAACGGTGTCCGACGCCGAACTGCCCGCGGCGGCAGCATCCGCCACACAGACGAACTTGCCCTTTGGATCAAAGGTGAACACCTGGTTGTTGGTGATCGTATCCTTGTCCCAAATCCTTGCCCGATACTTGTAGCGGATGGACAGGTTGCCGTTCGCGTTTGTCTCCACCCTGCCCCATTCGAGCGTCTGGCGGCTGGTGACATCACGGAAGTTGTGCGCGAAAAAGTTCTCCACGCATTGCCGCAGATCGATTGGGCCAGAGGCCTGCCCGACAGCCGTGCTGAACGTCAGCAGGTAGGGCACGGCCGGACGGCCATCGGTGTCCTTGAAGTTCCGGAACTTCTCACTGTTCAGCCACGTGGCGTAGAACTTCCCGGGCTCCAGCTTCACGGGCAACACACAGGTGCGCTGGTCAGTTTCGTAACGGATCGGGCCGGTTATCTCCGGGAAGTTCTCCTCACCCCACGTGGACCACGACCAGCTGCCGTCCTGCATGGGTTTGCTGAAGGTGACCCGGATTTCCGACAGCGCGGGATCCACCCCGGCCGCGCCGGCAGTCGGACTCGTCTTGACGACCACCGGCGGCGCGGTCTCGAGGGAGATGGCCGCAGCCCCGCCACCGGAGATCAGCAAGGCAAGCCCCGCCACAATCAAAGTCCGCCCAAGCATGTGGCTGTGGGTGCGGCTGGACCCCGGTTGCGCCGTTGAACTTGGAATGCCCTGGCTGTCGGAGATCACCGCCGCATGTTAGACCTGCAACCGGCTTGTTCAAGCCCGCACCCGCTTTGTGCCCCTGCCTGCTCGTCAGTACAACCTTTTGTTGCATATGCAACAAAAGGTTGTAATGGCTGATTTGGGCCCGGTGAGCGAGCCTGTTTCCTGGTGGCTGCCGTGACGCACCGGGAGGGGGGCAAGAATAGTTCATTGGCCAGGAGTTGCCCTCCATCAAGACTCGCCACTCTTTGGACGACGAAGGATCTTCCGCACTCCGAGGGCTGCGATGGACCCCACAAGAAGTGAGAAGGACGACGGTTCGGGAATCAACTGGATGTCATCAATGACAAAGGTGTGTGGGCCCTCGATGCCGATACGCAGCTCTCCCGTCTGGCCGGCAAACGCGCTTAGGTCCGCCCGCAGCTCTCTCAACGGTTGGCCGACCGATCCTGTGCCTGCGTCTTCCAGCGTGAATCCCACCGGCGTCGCATCGAAGTAGAGGGTGAGATACCCCACCTCGAAGTAATCCGGGTTCTCCTCGTAGTCGTAGTACTCGGTATGGGGTCCGGTGTAATCCGTGATCAACGTCAGCCACGGCGTATCGGCCTCGATGGTGCCCGTCTGCGCGATCCAGGCGGAACCGTAGTCGTTCGTGGTCGGCTGATTGGGCAGCAGGGGCCAGGCAGCTGAGAAGGCCATGGAGAACAGTCCGTCAATCGGTGGGGGTGGGTTGAACCCGATCGTCCCCGGAAGCGGCGGATCGCTGTCGTAGATCACCCACGCCTCCGCCCACCCACTCAAATTGGCCCCGTTCACGTTCCAGAACCCACCTCCACCGCCATTGGCACCGATGTGTTGCCAACCGGGGACTGTGACATTCCAAGGATCCGGAGGGGGCGGTATCTGTTCGAAATCCAGATTCTCGAAGGCAGGCAGGCTGACGGCTGACGCCAGAAGAACCGCACTCATCACGCGTTTCATGTTCAACTCGCTGCCGGCCGGGGATGGGAAGAGGATCCGCTCCGGTTCCGGGCCGACCGGTAATCGGAAACTACGATCGTGTAAGAGCACGGTCAAACGGTGAGGCGACTGCACATGCAGTTTACATCGAAGCTGCTCAGGCAGGTTAGAGGCTTTGCTCATCGCGGCACCGGCCAGGTGCCGGCCAGCACGTCCTGCAGACCGCGTTGCGGCAGGACCAGCGACGACACAGAAAGGACCAGCACCAGCAGCGCGCCGAGCACGATGAACAGCATCGATTTGTTTTCCACGGCAATCCCGCCAAGCACAAGCGCACCGACGACCGGGCTCCAGCACACCAGGCTGCGCCAG
>JALOTU010000242.1 GCA_025457725.1 Verrucomicrobiota bacterium | reverse complement strand
GAGCCGATGATGCCAATGCGGTGAGGGTCGAGCTGCCATTCCTCCGCACGGCTGCGAACCAGACGCACTGCGCGGGCGGCATCCTGCAACATGGCCGGGTGCCGGTAACTGTTCGAGCCCAGCCGGTATTTCAAGACAAAGCCGGTGATGCCGTATCGATTGAAAAACCTGGCGTAACCCGCGCCCTCATGCTCCGCGAGATGACCGTATCCCCCGCCCGGACAAATCACCAGGGCTGCACCGGTGGCCGAACCCGGCTCGGGAAGAAAAGCAGTCAGCGTGGGCACATCTTCCGGTTTGCTCCCCAAGGCCCCGGGGGCGCCCTCCGGCCAAAGCGACATCGGTTCACCGGCCGGCTGGGCGATCCCCGCCGCACTGACAGCCACGAAGACAGCCGTCAGCAGGCGGTGTAAACCACCTCCTCTGCCCGGTTTCATGTCCAATGCGGTATCCGGGTTTCCACGCGCGTCTTCAGTGAGCATCAGTGGCCGCCTCCTTTCGCGCCCAGGCATCCGCCTCCAGGATCTGCTCCAGCGAGGCCTGTTCGATGACCGTGTGTGCGTCCATGGTGCGCCGCACGGTTTCGGAGATGGCCGGGAAATTGATTTGCTCCTGGACAAAGGCCTCGACCGCCACCTCGTTGGCTGCGTTCAACACCGCCGGGAGGGTGCCCCCCACTTCACCCGCGCGCCGCGCCAGCGCCAGCGCGGGGAACCTGTCCTCATCGGGCTCTTCAAACGTCAGCGAGCCCAGATGGGCGAAGCTGGTGTTCACCCGCTCGCTGGGACTGCGATCCGGGTAGGTCAGGGCGTATTGAATCGGCAGACACATGTCCGGCGTGGACATCTGCGCCAGGATCGATCCATCCACGAATTCGACCATCGAATGCACAATGCTCTGCGGATGCACCACAACCGAGACGCGATCCATGCCGACGTCGAACAACCACCGCGCCTCGATCATCTCCAGGCCTTTGTTGAACAATGTGGCCGAATCGATCGTGATCTTCCGCCCCATCACCCACGAAGGGTGCTTGAGCGCCCGTTCAACGGTGATGTCTGCAAACCGTTCCTTCGGCCAGTCCGCCTTGCTGCGGAACGGTCCGCCCGAGGCCGTGAGGATCAATCGGCGGACGGATTCGCGAGGTTTGCCGTCCAGACACTGAAAGATGGCCGAATGCTCGCTATCCACGGCCAGCACCCTCACCCCATGCGCGCGCGCCTCCCGCATCACGATCTCCCCGGCCATGACAAGAATCTCCTTGGACGCCACTGCGATATCCTTGCCCGCCCGGATGGCTGCCAGCGCCGGCTGCAAGCCCGCCGTGCCGACGATCGCAATCAACACTACGTCCGCGCTGTCCAGGGTGGCCAGCTTTAGCAAGCCTTCGTTCCCGGAAAAAACCTCGGTGGAATGGCCGACTGATCGGCGCAATGCCTCCGCTTTGACAGGATCGCCGATCGAAAGGGCCGCGGGTTTATGTTTGCGGGCCTGCTCTGTCAGCAACTCCAGGTTGTTGCCGGCGCCCAAGCCCACCAGGCGAAGCTGATCGGGCAGATCCTCCACCACCTTGATGGTGCTGGTGCCGATAGACCCGGTGCTGCCCAGTAAGACGACGTTCTTCATGCGCTAGAAATCCACAGGCAGGAAACCGCCTGGATGGGTCAGGACGTGACGCAGGTAAAGGTACATCAGCGGCGCATTGAACAGCAGGCTGTCCAGCAAGTCCAGTATTCCCCCGATGCCGGGGAACAGGGTCCCGGAATCCTTCACGCCCGCCTCGCGTTTGAACAGCGACTCGATCAGGTCGCCAATCACGGCCCCCACACTCAGAACCACGCCGAGGATCGCCGCGTGGGACCACGTCATCCCCAGCAGATACCGCTGCCACAAATGAGCAAAGCCGAGGCTCGCCGCGGTGGAAAACACGATCGCACCGCCAAAGCCTTCCCAGGTCTTTGCCGGGCTGATGCGCGGAATCATCTTGTGCCGTCCGATCAGAGAACCGGTGACATAGGCCCCCATATCACTGAACTTGGTGACCACAATGAAATACACCACATAAAAGGCGCCATCGCCGGGCGTCAGCACCGGGAAATAATTGATCTTCTGAATGAAGTTCAAAAGGTAGGGCACATACATGAGGCCAAACAGCGTGACGGCAATCGTCACCAACCCCTCCTTTGCCCGCGGATCAAACAGGTGCCTCAAGCAAAGCCCCAAGACAAAGAGGATCAGGAAACTGGCCTCGAAATCGTTGACCCGCGACGGGGACCCGTGGATCCCCAGGCGTCCCGTGCAGTGCAAAAACGTCCCCACCATCAGCAGCACCCCCCCCACCAGACCCAGCCACCGGAAGCACCTCAAACCACGCCTCGAGACCATGCCATAGAACTCATGCAATCCCGCCGCCGCCAACAGCACCATCGCGGCAAAAAACACAAAATCGGACAACCAACGAATCCCCGAAAACAGAGAGGCCAGCACGATGGTCCACAGGAGCAATGTGCTGGTCAGGCGCCGCAGAAACACCTGCGCCTTCGTGAGGGACTGGACGGCCGGATTCGGGTCGGGCATCGCGAAGAGTCTGGCAAAAACCCGCTGCCGTTGTCGCGCAAAAACTGGGCTTCGTCGCTGTGTACCGCAGGCGCACAGGCCCATGACCGCCGCGCGGGCGCACCCGCCTTCGAGCTGCTGCCAACGGTGCATCGGGGATTGGCCCCCTTGATGCTCCGCTTAACCTACACAACTGGGAGATGTAATGGATATCAATGAGCCATCAAATGAACGGACCAACATGATCACCCTACAATCTGCTCCAGTCGTACCCGCTCACCCCAACATCGTGGAAGCGGTCGCCCTGCTGGAGGAGCCGCGACTCCGGACCCGGGAGCGCTCGCAACTGAAACGCATTCTGCACGACACCGTGCATCTCGTCCGGAAACAGGACGGAACTGTCCAACCAGCGGCGCCCCAAAAGAGTTGATGCTGCCGGGCTTCTGCGGGCTCTGAGCGAGTCGGAGGCCGGACTCCCTTCCCGAGGGGGGCGACGCCGAGTTCAGCCATCGGCCTCGGCGAGGAATCCCTTGATCAAATCCAGGAACGCCTCCGGAGCGTCGACATGAACCCAGTGACCGGCCCCTTCGATGGTCTCGATTCGCGCATGCGGGAAGAGTCGCTCGATCTCCAGCCGATCGCCATCACGGACGTAATCCGAAGTTCCCCCGCGGACAAAAAGCATCCGGCCTTCGAAGGGAACCATCGCGGTGACCGCGGCGGTCAGATGTTCGCGCTGAGCACTCAGCGCCTCCAGATTCACCCGCCAGCGGAATCCACCCTCCGGCAAGGGTTGAAGGTTGGTCAGCAGGAAACGGCGGGTGGCGTGATGGGGAATACTCCCCGCCAACGCCGCGTCCGCCTCGGTGCGAGTGCGGATGCGGGAAAGGCGGAGGCCGCGCAGCGCTTCAAAAACGTCGTCATGGACTGAATCATAGGCCCGCGGAGCAATGTCCACCACCACCAGCTTCCCGACCCGCTTTGGCCACACGAGCGCAAACTGCATCGCCACCTTGCCCCCCAGCGAATGCCCCAGAACATGTGCGCTGGCGATCCCTGCCTGATCCATGAACCAGCGAAGATCCTCGGCCATGAGCGGGTAGTTGACCTCATCATGATGCGGCGACGCCCCGTGGTTGCGGAGGTCCACGGTGTGGACGCGAAATTCTCCGGACAACCGCCGCGCCACCGGTTGCCAGTTCTGGTGCGAGCCGAAGAGTCCGTGCAGAACAATCAAGTCCGGCCCGGAACCGATCACCTCCGAGTGAAGTTTCATACGGCTTGCCGGGGGAGTGTTTCCTGATCAGTCCGCAACGTCAATTCCCGCTCGCATCCGGAGTTTCCGGGGCTTGCGGGAAAAGGCGGCATGCCACCGGAGGACTGCCTCCCAGCCTCGAGATGGCCGGCGGGCTCATCTCATGCGGATCGTGGCTTGGGGAAGGAAACTCGCCTTGGGGAAGCGTGCTCATCTCAGTCTCTGGCAGGAAGTGGTCGTCGCGGCGCGACGAGTTTCACCCCGTTCCATCCCATCCTTTCACCGTCCATGAATTGGGATGCGCCCTGGAGCAGTCCTACTTCGTTGCACCCAGCAGGCGCTCCACAACATCAGCCGCTGTGTAGGTGTCGCACCCGGGTTCGAGATAGTCCACCACGCTCACCAGATCGTCCCCGGCGGTTACGATGGGCGGTTCAACACCGGCATCGGAACGAGGCTGCCCCATGCCGGCAGTGGCCGGCAGGGCATTGCAAATGCATTTGCGGCCCAGGGTCTCCTCGATGGCGCCCCCGCGACGCACGTAGTTCTCCTCCGGCTCCGCAGGACAACGGTAACCCACATCGCCATCGGGCTTCCGATACAACTGGCGCAGGTAACCCAGATCGCAGACCCGATGACGATCGCCATAACAATCTTCCTCCGACAAAGTCGCCTCCATTCGGGCGACCTTGAAGGGAAAGCCGGTCGGCGAAGCCAGAGGATCGGTGTAAACGCTCGCCTGACCGGCACGACTCAAAGCCAGCGCGCGGCGCTTGATCCCCCTCTCCACGCCGGATTCTTCGCAAAAAGCAAACGCGGTCCCCACCTGAATACCGGTCGCGCCCAGCGCCAGGGCCCGGGCAAGTCCACCCGGACGACCATAGGACCCGGCGAGCCAAAACGGAAGG
>JALOTU010000241.1 GCA_025457725.1 Verrucomicrobiota bacterium | reverse complement strand
GCGGGCAAATACCTGCTTGCCGTGCAGGAAGCCGGGAAGGTTTACCGCTACATCGAGTCGAAGAAGGGCGCCGCGGGGATCATTCCCGAAGTGTCGATGGACGAGACGGACAGCCCGCAGACGCCGCCTGAGCTGCTGATCATCCTGGCGGCCATCGCTGATGAGAAGATACCGATCCAGACGGTGGCCCCGAAGTTCACCGGCCGTTTCAACAAGGGCGTGGACTATGTGGGCGACCGGGTCCAGTTCGAGCGCGAGTTCAACGATGACCTCTGCGTGATTGCGCACGCGGTGAGGCAGTACGGACTGCCAGGCAACCTGAAGCTCAGTGTCCACTCCGGCAGCGACAAGTTCTCGATTTACCCCATCATCCGCCAGGCGCTGGCCCGGCATGGGGCCGGGGTGCATCTGAAAACGGCCGGCACCACCTGGCTGGAGGAGATCATCGGCCTGGCCGAGGCGGGCGGGGAGGGCCTGGCGCTGGCCAAGGAGATCTACGCGGAGGCGCTCGCCCACATGGACGAGCTGTGCGCCCCGTATGCCACGGTCATTGACATTGACCGCGCAAGACTGCCGGATGCCGGGCAGGTCCGGGGATGGACGAGCGAACAGTTTGTGCGCGCGGTGCGCCACAACCAGGCCGACGCGCAGTTCAATCCCAATGTTCGGCAGTTGTTGCATGTGGGATTCAAGGTGGCGGCGAAAATGGGGGACCGTTACCTCCGCCAGCTGGAGGCCTGCGAAGCTTCGATCGAGAAGAACGTGACGGAGAATCTCTATGAACGACATATCCGCCCGTTGTTTTTGTAGGCGAGTCCGCAAGATCATGATTCTCAGATTCAACGCGGCCAAACCTGATGCCCGGCGTTTGACCCCGCCGGGCCGGCAAGAAGTTCCACCGTGCGGGGCAATGATGCCGCGCCCGGTTTTCACGTGATCACCCATTCCTGCAATCCAAAGAACACAAGCCCATGAGCGTTACTTCCGTGAACGAAACCATCGGTCGTCATCGGTGGACCATCTGCGCGCTGATTTTTGCCGCCACCACCATCAACTACCTGGACCGCCAGGTTCTTGGTCTCCTCAAGGACACCTTGTCGGCGTCCGGGGTGTTTGGCGACGCGGAGCATCAGGAACTCAACTATTCGCGGGTGGTGATCTGTTTTCAGATTGCCTACGCGGTCGGCATGCTGTTCGCCGGCAGGTTCATTGACAAGCTGGGCACCAAGAAGGGTTATGCCTGGGCGCTCGTGGGCTGGAGCGCGGCGGCGGTTGGCCATGCCTTCGGCCATCACACCTGGAGCTTCGGGTTCTGGCGCGCGGCCCTGGGGGTGACGGAAGCGGGCAACTTTCCTGCCGCCAACAAGTGCGTGGCGGAGTGGTTTCCCAAGAAGGAACGCGCCTTTGCGACCGGACTTTACAACTCGGGGGCGAACATCGGTGCGATCGTTGCCCCGCTGACCGTGCCCTACATTGCGCGGGCGTGGGGCTGGGAATGGGCCTTTGTATTGACGGGCCTCATCGGCTTCACCTGGCTTGCCTTCTGGTTTCCCCTGTATGCCTCCCCGGCGCAAAAACTGAAGGAAGGCAAACTCTCCCAGTCTGAGTACGATTACATCCACAGCGACCTCGACGAGCAGGAGGCCGAGAGGGCCGAGGAGCAAAAGGAGAAGATCTCCTGGTTCCGCCTGCTCACCTTCCGGCAAACCTGGGCGTTCTTCTTCGGCAAGTTCCTGACGGATCCGATCTGGTGGTTTTACCTGTTCTGGCTGCCGGCTTTTCTGTCCGGGGAAAACGCGCGCAAGGTGCAGGAATTCATGGTGGCCAATCCGGACTACACCGGGCTGGACTCCGCGGTTCCCGGGTACATCAGCTGGCCGTGGGCCGTGGCCATCGTTTACACCGTCTCGACCGTCGGCTCGATCGTCGGCGGATGGCTGCCCAAGAAGTTCATGAACTCCGGCATGGACGCCAACCGGGCGCGCAAGACGGCGATGTTCATCTACGCGCTGTTCCCGCTGAGCGTGCTGCTGGCATCCCGTTTGGGCGCCATCAACACCTGGCTGGCGGTGGGCACCATCGCCATCGCCTGCGCCGCCCACCAGGCGTGGTCGGCCAACATCTTCACCACCGTCTCGGACATGTTCCCGAAGAAGACTGTGGCGTCCGTGACCGGAATCGGCGGCATGGCCGGTGCCTCGGGCGGCATCCTGATCGCCTTCGCCGCGGGCGAGTTGCTCCAACACTACAAGAACCTCGGCAAGGTGGAGGTCGGTTATGGCATCATGTTCGTTGTCTGCGGCGTCGCCTACCTGACCGCGTGGGTGGTCATGCACCTGCTCGTGCCGAAGTTCAAAAAGATTGTGGTTTGAGGAGCGTGATGCCGTGGACGCTCAAATCCGCACACTGCCATGAAAACATTCATTCACGACGACTTCCTGTTGGGCAGCAAGCCCGCGGTCCGGTTGTATCACGAGTTCGCCGAGGCGGAGCCCATCGTTGACTACCACTGCCACCTCCCGCCCAAGGATGTGGCCGAGAACCGCCGGTTCAACAACCTCTGGGAGATCTGGCTCGAGGGCGATCATTACAAATGGCGCGCCATGCGCACCAACGGCGTTGCCGAGCGGTTCTGCACCGGCGACGCCGATCCGTTCGAGAAATTCATGGCCTGGGCAAAGACGGTGCCGCACACCCTGCGCAATCCGCTCTACCACTGGACGCACCTGGAACTGAAGCGTTACTTCGACGTTGATGTGTTGCTGAATGAGGGCAGCGCGAAGGCGGTCTGGGATCAGGCCAACGAGAAACTGGCTTCGGCAGACCTGAGCGCGCACGGGATTCTAAGGAAGTTCCAGGTCAGATTGGTGGGCACCACGGACGATCCTGTCGACAGCCTGGCCCATCACAAGGCCATCGCCGCCTCCGGGATCCCGACGCGGGTGGTCCCCACCTACCGGCCCGACAAGGCGCTCAATGTGCATCTCCCCCAGGTGTGGAACCCCTGGGTGCAGGCCCTGGAGAAGGCGGCCGGCGTCAGCATCTCGAAGCTGGCCGATCTGTTGGAGGCGTTGAAGAAGCGGCACGACTTCTTCGGCGAGATGGGCGGTCGCGCGTCGGATCACGGGCTGGAACGGTGCTTCGCGGTCTTCCCCACCGACGCGGAGGCGGGTGCGATCTTCGCCAAGGCTCGCTCCGGGCAGGCAGCCACGCGGGAGGAACAGGAGAAGTTCGCCAGTTATATCATGCTGCATGTCGGACGTTGGAACGCCGAGAAAGGGTGGGCGATGCAATTGCATCTCGGGGCCAGACGCAGCAACAACACCCGACTGTTCAAGGCGCTGGGACCGGACACCGGCTTTGATTCCATCGGCGATTTTCCCCAGGTGGATGCGCTGGCGCAATTCCTGGATCGCCTGGATCAGGAGAACGCTCTGCCCAAGACGGTTCTCTACAATCTCAATCCGGCGGACAATTATGCCTTCGCCACGATGATCGGGAACTTCCAGGACGGCTCCATCCCGGGCAAACTGCAGTTTGGCTCGGGCTGGTGGTTCCTCGACCAGAAGGAGGCGATGGAATGGCAGATGAACGCGCTGTCCAACCTGGGTTTGCTGTCCCGCTTCATCGGGATGCTGACCGATTCCCGCTCCTTCATGTCCTACCCGCGGCACGAGTATTTCCGCCGCGTGCTCTGCAACCTGCTGGGGCGCGACATGGAATCCGGCGAGCTGCCGGACGATTACGAATTGGTGGGCGGCATGGTTCGGAACATCTGCTACGCCAACGCCCGGGACTACCTGCAGGCCGGCTGACAAACCGCGTCCCCGCGATTTCCGCGCCACCCCCAACCTGGGCGCGAGGCATTGCCCATTGCCTCGTCCACCGCGCCGGTTCCCTCCCGGCCCGGACGGCTATTGCATGAGGGCGGGGGACAAAAAGTAGAGCCGGCCGGATTCGAGCTTGGGCATGTCCATGCCCAGATCGAGTTTCACGGACTTGGATTCCGATTCACCCAGCAGGCGCAAGAGTGACGAGATATTGGGGATGTGGTGGTAGCGGACCAGATTCGCGTCCGGAATCCCCGCCAGCTGGATCGCGCGATCGACCGCATCCTCAAAGGTTCCCACCTCATCCACAAAACCCAGCTTGTAGGCTTCGGTTCCCGAAAAAACGCGACCATCGGCGTAATCCGCCCAGTCCTCCACCAGGCGGCGGCCCTGGCCATCGCTGTTGTCGTAGGCGTACTCGCGACCTTCCTGCACGACACCTTTGAACTTGGCGTAGACCTCATCGATCAGCGCCTGGAGCATCTCCCTCTCCTTCTCTGGAATTTCATCAGGCTCGCGCGAGCCGCTGAGCATGTCCTTGAACGGGCCGCTCTTGTAGGTTTGCGGGAGCAGGCCCACCTTGTCCATGAGCCCGCGGTAATTCCAGGTGCTCATGATCACGCCGATGCTGCCGGTGATGGTCAGGTCGTTGGCGACGATCCAGTCGCACGGGGCGGACACGTAATACCCTCCGGAGGCGGCCAGACCGCCCATGGAGGCCACTACCGGCTTGGCATATTGCATCTGGAAATCCTGGATCTTCCGGTAGATTTCATCCGACGCGAGCACTTCGCCGCCGGGAGAATCCACCTTGAGCAGCACCGCCGCCACGTGATCGTCGTGGCCCGCGCGTTCCAGCTTGGCCCCGATGACATCCACCATGTTGTGATG
>JALOTU010000240.1 GCA_025457725.1 Verrucomicrobiota bacterium | reverse complement strand
TCAACGATTTCGTCATCGGTCGCATGCATGTATCCCGCCTGATCGAACTGGAGGTTTCCGTGGACCACGAGCCGGTGACGCGGTATCGCTGCGACGGACTGATCTTCAGCACCCCCACGGGTTCGACCGCCTATTCCCTGGCCGCCGGCGGCGCGGTGGTTTACCCCACCTCTAAAGTCATGGCCCTGACCCCCATTTCGCCGCACACACTTTCCAACCGGTCGCTGATTCTGCCCAGCACTTCGGTGATTCGTGTCACCAGCTGCAATCCGGCGGGCTCAACGCTTCTCAGCGCCGATGGGCAGACAACTTCCGAGCTCGAACCGGGCGACACGGTGGTCATCCGGCAAAGTCGGCGCAGCGTCAGACTGGTGCACCTCGCGGGCAGCTCCTTCTTTGAAGCGCTGCGACATAAACTGCATTGGCGCGGAGCCTACCTTTGACTTTAGCATCCCACCCACCAAACATGGTTCGACTCAAAGACATCGCGCTCCGTGCCAATGTGTCCGTGATGACCGTTTCCAAGGCATTGAGGGACGCACCTGACGTTTCCGAGGCCACCAAGCTCCGCATCCGGAAGCTATCCCAGGAAATGGGTTATGTGCCCGATTCGACCGCCCAGGGGCTGCGCACGCGGACCACCCGCACTTTTGGACTGGTCATCTCCGGCACGACCAATCCGATTTTTGCGCGTGTGGTGATGGCCATTGAACAACGCACCCAGGAGCTGGGTTTCGACCTCATTCTGGCCCATACACACAACCTCGTGGAGCGCGAGGAGCACTGCATCTACCGCCTGCTGGCCCGGCGCGTGGACGGTCTTTTCATTTCGCCTGTATACCGCCTTTCCAACGAGGCCAAGGCTTACGCGGAATTGAAGGCTCGAGGCACACCGGTGGTCATCCTCGGCCACACAACCCCATTTTGCGCGAGCTTTGCCAATGTGGCGTCGGATGATCTCCAGGGAAGCTATGCCGTGACGCAGCACCTGCTGGCACTGGGCCACAGGCGTATTGCTTTCCTCTCAGGCCCTCTGGCGGCTCCCTGGACAAAGGAACGCCTCGAAGGCTATCGCCTGGCGCTCCGTGAACACGGAATCGAGCACGACGACAAGCTGGTATTCCACGCCGGACGCACAGTGGAGGAAGGCATCGCCGCGACCACTCAGATGATCGCTGAACGATGCAGCGCGACGGCGGTGCAGGCCATCAATGACCTGGTCGCCGTGGGGTGTATGCGGACGCTCATCAATCAGGGGCTTCGTGTTCCCGCGGACATTTCCATTGCCGGTTTCGGAAACGTCCTGATCAGCGAGAACGCCCCAAAACCTCTCACCACCACATGCCAGCCAAAGTTCGCTCTCGGCATGGCAGCCATGGAGGCCATGACCGCCCTTCTCCACGGGCAGCATCCGTCTTCCCGTCGCCTCCCGGCGTCGCTGCTCATACGCAAGTCCACTGGCACCGCCCCTGCTGGGTCTGTCTTACCGGGACTCAAAGTGAGTTCCCACAAAGACGACTCGGCATGAAATACAAAGAACCCCTGCTCCCTTTTGGGATCGCCGTCCTCGTTGCCGCCCTGGCAGCCGCCCTGGTCACCGGTTGCGGTTACGTGAACGCAAAAACCGACCCCGCCGCCCAGTTCAACCAGAACGCAAACAGCTTGATTCTCGGACTGCAGCAGTACAAGGAGTTCACAGGTGCCTACCCGGTGGGCAATAACATGTCCATTACCAGGGCAATGCAGGGGAAGAACGATCAGAAGGTGCTCATCCTTTCCATCCGACAAATCGACCTCAACGACAAGGGGGAGATCGTGGATCCCTGGAACACCCCCTACCGCTTCTACTTTTCAGGCGACGAAGTGCTCATCCGCTCAGCAGGACCCAATCGCATTTGGGAGGACGACGACTCGCCCCAGGCGGATGACCTCTACAGATCGACCCTCACCGGCCGGAAGAGCTGAAGATCAGTCCGAACAGCCTCTCGCCAAAACAGCTTTCCAGCAGCCAAGGACTGGGACGTGGGGAAAGTCGATTCCCAACCGCTCGCGCAACGGAATCGAACTTCAGCGTGGGCCGGAGCAATCCGGCCCACTTCTGCTGGAATGCCCACTCTCGCCGCAGCTCACGCTGCCATCACCAATTGCCGCAACACGAAGGGCAGAATGCCGCCATGCCGGTAATAGTCGATCTCGATCGGCGTGTCGATGCGACACCGAACCTCCACCTGCTGCTCTGTGCCATTCCTTCGGGTGATCTTGAGCACCAGCGTCTGCTGTGGTCTCAGCGATGAATCCATTCCCGCGATGTCATACACTTCAGATCCATCGAGCCCCAGACTCTGTGCGGTCGTCCCGTCCATGAACTGGAGCGGCAGAACTCCCATTCCCACCAGGTTGCTGCGGTGAATGCGCTCAAAACTCTGGGCCACCACCGCCTTGACTCCAAGCAGGGCCGTTCCTTTGGCTGCCCAGTCACGACTCGATCCCGTGCCATACTCCTGACCAGCGATGACCACCAACGGCACCCCCGATTCCTGATACTTCATCGCGGCATCGAAGATGGACATCTTTTCGCCCTCGGGCTGATGCAGCGTGTTCCCACCCTCCTCGCCTCCCAGCATCAGGTTTTTGATGCGTACGTTGGCGAAGGTCCCGCGCGTCATGATGCGGTCGTTTCCCCGCCGGCTGCCATAGCTGTTAAAGTCGGCAAACTCAACCCCGTTGGCCGCCAGGAACGCCCCGGCGGGCGAGATCTTCTTGATGGCGCCCGCCGGTGAGATATGGTCGGTGGTCACGGAGTCCCCAAACACGCCCAAAGCCCGGGCACCTCGGATGGGGACAATGTCACCCGGGGCCATGCTGAACTCCTTGAAGAAGGGCGGTTCCTGAATGTAGGTGCTTTTTGCATTCCAATCATACACCTCCCCGAGGCTTGATGGAATTTCGTTCCACTTGGGATTCTGTGAGGCAAAGTTCTTGTAGAGCTTCCTGAACACCTCCGGTTTGAGTGCCGCCTGCATGGCATCGCGAACTTCCTGCAACGTGGGCCAGAGATCGGCCAAAAACACCGGACAGCCCTCCTTGTCCCTGCCCAGCGGCTCGCAACTCAAATCGATGTCCACTTTGCCGGCCAGCGCAAAGGCCACCACCAATGGGGGCGACATCAGGAAGTTCGCCTTGATGTTCTGATGCACCCGCGCCTCGAAGTTGCGATTCCCCGACAGCACGGAAGCCGTCACCAGGTCATTCTTGACCACCGCCTCTTCAATCGCCCCATCCAGGGGACCGGAGTTGCCGATGCAGGTGGTGCATCCGTAGCCGACAAGGTTGAAACGCAGTTTGTTCAGGTACGTCTGCAACCCCGTTTTCTTCAAGTAGTCGCTGACCACGCGCGATCCGGGCGCCAAGGAAGCCTTGACGGCAGGATTCACCTTCAGCCCCTTCTCCACCGCCTTCCTGGCAACCAGGCCAGCGGCAATCATCACGCTCGGATTCGAGGTGTTCGTGCAGCTGGTAATCGCAGCAATCAACACCGACCCCGTGCCGACCGTGGCCGCCTTGTTGGTGGCGGTCCGGACTTTGACAGCCCGGCCCAGCTCCTGCCGCGACTTTCCAAATCCGTTCTTCGCGGGCGGACGCTGCAGGGATTGAAAGAATTCACGCCGCAGATCCGGCAGCTCAATCCGGTCCTGCGGACGCTTCGGCCCGGCCACACTGGGTTTGACAGTCCCGAGGTCCAGCTCAATCACCTGCGAGTAATCCACCTGCCCCTGCCGGGGGATGCCCCACAAACCCTGGGCCTTGTAGTAATTCTCATAGGAAACACACAGCTCCTCGCTGCGGCCGGTTGCCCGAAGATAATTCACACATTCACCGTCAATGGGGAAGAATCCCATCGTGGCGCCATATTCCGGGGCCATGTTCGCGATGGTGGCCCGGTCAACCACAGGCAATGCGGCGGCGCCATCCCCGAAAAACTCCACGAACTTTCCAACCACCTTTGTCTTGCGCAGCATTTCCGTGATCGTCAGGGCAAGGTCGGTGGCGGTCACACCTTCACCCAAGGCGCCCGTCAGATGAACCCCAACCACGTCGGGGGTCAGGAAGTAAACCGGCTGCCCAAGCATGCCGGCCTCCGCCTCAATGCCCCCCACGCCCCACCCCACTATGCCCAGGCCATTGATCATGGTGGTATGGGAGTCGGTCCCCACAAGAGTGTCCGGATAGTAAACCCCGTCCTGACAAAGCACCCCCTGGGCAAGATACTCCAAATTCACCTGGTGAACGATCCCGATGCCGGGTGGCACGACCTTAAACGTGTTGAACGCCTGCATGCCCCATTTCAAGAATTCGTATCGCTCCCGGTTCCGTTGAAACTCCATCTCCAGGTTCCTGGCGAATGCGCCGGAGGTTCCCGAGGCGTCAACTTGAACGGAATGGTCCACCACCAAATCCACAGGCACCAGCGGCTCGATCATCGTCGGGTTCTTCCCCAGTCTGGCCACGGCGCTGCGCATGGCTGCCAGATCAACCAGGAGCGGCACGCCGGTGAAATCCTGAAGCACGATCCTGGCGACCACAAAGGGGATCTCCGCGGTACGCTCGGCGTTGGGGCTCCAACCCGCCAGTTCCCGCACGCTGGCCTCCTGGACCCGATTCCCGTCGCAATTGCGCAGAACCGACTCGAGCACCAACCGAATGGAGACCGGCAAACGCGAGA
>JALOTU010000239.1 GCA_025457725.1 Verrucomicrobiota bacterium | reverse complement strand
TCCGCGCCGTGAACGGCGCTTCGTTGCTGGCGGTGCCGTTTCTGATCACCCTGTTTCCGCTGGTGGCCGCGCTCAAGCGGGTGAAGGTCTATGAGGAGTTCGTCGAGGGCGGCAAGGAGGGCTTGGAAGTGGCGTTGCGCATCATTCCCTACCTCGTTGCGATTCTTGTGGCGGTCGGCATGTTCCGCGCCGCCGGGGGAATCGAGCTGGTGACGGCGGGATTGCGACCATTGCTGAACCTGGTTGGGTTTCCGCCCGAGCTGGTGCCGATGTGCCTGATGCGGCCTTTGAGCGGCAGCGGCACCCTGGGCCTGTTCACCGACCTGGTGCAGACGCACGGCCCGGACAGCCTGCTGGCGACGATGGGAGGCTCGATTTTCGGGAGCACGGAAACCACGTTGTATGTCGTTGCGGTTTATTTCGGATCGGTGGCGGTGCGGCGGTCCCGGCACGCGGTGCCAGCCGGCTTGTTGGCGGATGCGGTCGGGATGATAGCGTCTGTTGTGATTTGCCGTTGGCTGTTCTGATCATGGGCGCATGGATTGGGTTTTGGCATGATCGCACGGGTCACACTGGAAATCGCGTTGCGGCGCGAGTTTGACTACCTGATTCCACCGGCCTTGGTGCGGCAGGTCGAGGTGGGCAGCCGGGTGCAGGTGCCGTTCGGACCGCGCAAGGTGCTGGGCGTGGTCACAGCGCTCGCCGAGGAGTCGGATCGCGCCAGCCTGAAGCCCATCCTCAAAGTCATCGGAACCCAGTCGCTGGTGACGCCCAAGGTGCTGGAACTCGCCCGCTGGATGGCCGCCTACTACTGTTGCGCTCCCGAGATCGCGCTGAAGAGTGTGTTGCCGGAGGCGGTTCGACGTGAGCAGGCCGGCTGGCGCGAGCGGCTGTTCGTCCGGGCGCTCCCGGTCTGCGGCGAGCTGCCCAAGCTGGCCAGACGCCAGCGCGAGGTTTGGAACATTGTCGAGGAACGCCGCGAACTGCCCTTGCAGGAATTGGTGGAGCTGGCGGAAACCACCGCCGGCACGGTGCGTCGGCTCGAGGACAAAGGGCTGCTGACCATCGGCAGCGAGGTGTCCGAGCGCGATCCTTACGCGCACGAGCACATCATCCCCACCCAACGGCTTCCTTTGAACGGCGCCCAGGCCAACGCCTTGGAAGCGGTCGTTGGCGCGATGGATGCATCGGGTGCCACCCGGCCGGCATCGCGCACCTTCCTCCTGCACGGCGTGACCGGAAGCGGCAAGACGGAGGTCTATCTCCAGGCGATCGCGCATGCCTTGGAAAAGGGTCAGGGGGCCATCGTGCTGGTTCCGGAAATCTCCCTGACGCCGCAGACCGTGGAACGGTTCAAGGCCCGGTTCTGCTCGGGCGAACTCCAGACGCTGGTGGCGGTGCTGCACAGCCATCTTTCCAAGGGCGAACGTCATGACGAATGGCACAAGATCCGTCAGGGCCGGGCTCGCATCGTGGTGGGTGCCCGCTCGGCTGTCTTCGCCCCGGTGGATCCCCTCGGGCTGATCATCGTGGATGAGGAGCACGAGCACAGTTACAAGCAGGAGGAGGCGCCGCGTTACCATGCGCGCGATCTCGCCGTGTTGCGGGGGCAGCGTGAGAACGCCGTCGTGGTGCTCGGGTCGGCCACCCCCTCGCTGGAGAGCTACCACAACTGCGTGCGCGGCAAATACACCCTGGTGGCGCTGCCTGAGCGTGCCGACGACAAGAAGATGCCCGTGGTGCGCGTGGTGGACATGCGCCAGTCCGCGCGCAAGGAGAAGGGCATCCCCATCTTCTCGCCGCAGCTCAAGGAGGCCATCACGCAGCGGATCGAGCGCCAGGAACAGACGATTCTGTTCCTGAACCGACGCGGATACTCCACCTCCCTGCAGTGTCCGCTCTGCGGTTACGTGGCGGCGTGTCCGAACTGCAGCGTGTCCCTGACCTACCATCGCAAGGCCGCCCGGCTTCTGTGCCACATCTGCGGTTGCGAGCAGAAGGTGCCCGCCCGCTGTCCGAATGATAAATGTCGCAACCCGGGCATCCGCTACGCCGGACTCGGCACCGAACGCGTCGAGCACACGTTGCACAAACTGTTCCCGCGCGCGCGCGTGGTGCGCATGGATTCAGACACACTCAAACGCAAGGAGGATTACCGTCGCATCCTGGGGGACTTCCGGACCGGGAAGATCGACATCCTGGTCGGGACGCAGATGATCGCCAAGGGGCTGCATTTCCCGAATGTGACGCTGGTGGGGATCATTTACGCGGACATGGCGCTGCACCAGGCGGACTTCCGTGCCGGCGAACGCACCTTCCAGCTGCTGACCCAGGTGGCGGGCCGGGCGGGCCGGGGTGACGTGGAGGGTGAAGTGTTTGTGCAGGCGTTCACGCCGTTTCATCCGGCGATTCAATACGCCCGACGGCACGATTTCCTGGGATTTTATGAGCAGGAGGTCGAGTTTCGGAAGCAGCTCGGCTATCCGCCGTATTCACGCATCGCGTTGATGACCCTGAAGGGGCGGAATGAGGAAAAGGTGAAATTCACCGCCGGCCATCTGAAGCGCGAGGTTGAGAAACGGACGTCGGACCTCCAGGGCACCCTCATCAAGGGACCGGCCCCCGCACCTCTGCTGCGCGCGGAGACGTTTTATCGCTATCAACTCACACTGCACACGCGGCAAATGACGGAACTCAGCCACCGCCTCTCCTCCCTGACCCAGGAATCTCCATTGCCGGAGGAAGTGACGCTTTCGATTGATATCGATCCGGTGGATTTGATCTGAACTACCGGACAGGCGACCGGAAAATCCCTCGGTCTGCCTTCCCATCGCCGGCCGCGGCCTCGATCACGTCTTTGACCAGTGTTCCGACCTTCCACTCATTGCCGACCATGTTGGTTTGGATGATGCCGTTGGCGTCCACGACCACGGTGCGGAGGTTGTGGCTGATGCTCCCCGCCTCCGTCCAGAACAGCAGCCCGAACTGTTCCGCCAGCGCGGTGATGTCGATGAGTTCCCCGGTCAGGAGGTTGAACTGCGCGGGCTGGTATCCGTAGGTCTCGCCGAATTCCTTCAAGCGCTCCGGCGTGTCAAACTCGGGATCGACCGTGATGGCGAGGATGTGCCAGTTGGTCGGGCCGTTGCGGTTTGCGAGCAGTTGCTCCTGGGTTTCCACGAGCTTCCGCGCCGTGAGCGGGCAGAAGGTGGGGATGGGGCAGCGTGTGAAGAGGAAGGACAGCACCAATGCATTCCCCTTGAACTGGCTGAGGCTCACCTCTTGTCCGTGCTCATTCACCAGGTGATACTCCGGGAGCGGATCGCCCGCCTCGAGCGGCTCCACCTCGCGCGCGATCCGGATGGGTGCGCCTGCCGGAAGAATGTTCTCGGCCACCCCGGTTTTTGCGATGGCCTCGATCCAGGCATCGTCCTCCGTGACGATCAACTTGAACGTCACCTCCTCACCGGGAATCAGGCCCGCGAGCTCATTGGTGTCCTGCACGTGGAACGGCATCGTCATCGCATCCATGTAACCCGGAATGGCCTCGTGCTTGATCCGGACCTTCAGTTCTTCCGGATGCAGTGAGAGCACCTGGCCCTTCACGTCGAACTCGCGGCGGGATGGCATCCCGGGCGTGGCGGAGTCCGGCGCGGGATCCTGACGGGAACAGGAGGTCAGGAAGCCCGCGCCGCAAACCAGGAGGGTCAAGATGGCAGCCCTTGGTATCATGAACGCATCATTGCGTGGCGGGCCGACGGTGGCAAGCGAACAACCGGCACCAAAAGCCGCTCGCCCCCGCACCCGCGTTTGGCTAAAATTGAACCATGTCCGACACCCCAATCATCTGCTTTGGCGAGGTGCTGTGGGATTGCCTGCCCAAGGGCATCTTTGCCGGGGGCGCTCCCATCAATGTGGCCTATCACCTTCGCCGCTTCGGTTTGGAAGCGATTCCGGCGACCGCGGTTGGCCGGGATTTTCTCGGCGACGAAATGTTGCGTCGGTTCAGCTACTGGAAGCTTTCCCCCGAGTTTGCCAGCCGGGTGGACAAGCGGACTGGGGCGGTGGTGGTGGATCTGGATGATGCCGGCGTTGCCACCTACGAGTTTCTTGACGATGTGGCCTGGGATCACATTCCGCTGCCCGACGCCCTGAAACAGGTGGCCCCCGGGGCGGCGGCGATTGTTTTTGGAACGCTGGCGCAGCGATCCGAATCCAACCGGGCCCGGCTGGCGGAATTGCGCGGGCTGGCGACCCGGGCGAAGCAGGTTTACGACGTGAACCTTCGGCCGCCCTATGACTCGCCCGCACTGGTCTGGACCCTGGCGAAGGGGTGCGACCTGATCAAGCTCAACGATGACGAGCTGGGCACGCTGCTGGGGTTGGGAGTGGAGGCAGCGAAGCTTGAAGCCGCCGCCCGGCAGTTTGCAGAACGCACTGCGTGTGCGCGCATCTGCGTCACGGCGGGCAAGCGGGGCGCCGGGTTGCTGTGGGAAGGCGCCTGGAGCTTTGTGCCGCCGGAACCCATTCAGGTCAGGGACACTGTGGGTGCGGGCGACTCGTTCCTGGCGGCATTGCTGCACGGCTGGCTGCGAGGCGGACTGGCCCCGGCGGAGAATCTTCGGCGTGCGACACGCGTGGCGGAATTCGTGGCCACCTGCGACGGCGCCACCCCGCAGTATCAACTGGACTCGAAGGGATATCCCATTCCCGGGTGAGCACCGTTGAACCAGCC
>JALOTU010000238.1 GCA_025457725.1 Verrucomicrobiota bacterium | reverse complement strand
ATGACGGGCTGACTTCCGTACTCAATCCGCAATCCGCAATCCGCAATCGTGAACAGCAGGGCGTCCGGATTGAGGCGGGCGCCCTGGCAATTGGGGCAGGGGGAGTAGGCGCGGTAACGGGAGAGCAGCACGCGCACGTGCATCTTGTAGGCTTTGGACTCGAGCCAGCGAAAGTAGCCCTTGACCCCGTACCACGCCCGCGGCCATTCGTGTTCCTCGTCCGTGCCGTAGTCGGGATCGCCCAGGATGATCCAATCCTGATGTTCCGGCGACAGCTCGTGGAACGGCACATCCACCGGCACGCCCGTGGCGCGGCAGAATTTCAGCATGTCCTTCTGGCAATCCGCGCTGGTGCCGCTTTGCCACGGTTTGACCGCCCCTTCCCTCATCGTCTTGCGGCGGTCCGGGATTGCCAGGTTGTAGTCGATGGTGATGATGCGGCCAAAACCCTTGCAGGCGGGGCAGGCTCCGACCGGATGATTGAAGCTGAAGAGCGCAGGGGAGGGCTCCCGATAGTCGAGATCGCACCCGGCACAATGGAGCCCGCTGGAAAAGCGGAGGGCTTGGCTGCTTTTCGCGGGTGGCCCCGGTTGGGCTGCGTCGCCGACCGGCCAAATCGTCAGCTTGCCTTTGCCGAAGTGGTAGGCTTGCTCGCAGGCTTCGATGAAGCGGGCGCGGTTCGGGTCGGTGAGCCGGAGGCGGTCTTGGACCACAGTGATTGCGGATTGCGGATTGACGATTGCGGATTGGGCAAGTGCGTCCTCGATGCGTACGGGTTTTCCATCGATCAGGATGCGTTGATAGCCCTGTTTGGAAATGAGAGCGAGAGATTCATCGATCGACAGCTTCTGGGAGAGCGGCAGATCGAACGTGATGAGCAGTTCCGCGCTCCGCGCTCCGCGCTCCGCGTTCAACATGCTCCACACGGTCTGCGGCGGTTCCCGACGCACCGGTTGGCCGCACTGGCGGCAGTGGAGTTGGGCGATGTACGGCCAGAGCACCTTCATGTGATCGCAGATTTCGGTCATGGTTCCGACTGTGGAGCGGGTGCTGCGGACGGCGTTGCGCTGTTCGATGGCGATGGCCGGCGGAATGTTCTCGATGCTGTCCACCTGCGGCTTGTCCATGCGATCAAAGAACTGCCGCGCGTAGGGGGAGAAAGTCTCGATGTAGCGGCGCTGGCCCTCGGCGTAGAGGGTGTCAAACGCCAGGGAACTCTTGCCCGAGCCGCTCAGTCCGGTGATGACGACGAGTTCGCCGGTCGGCAGGTCGAGGTCGAAGCCCTTGAGATTGTTGTGACGAACACCGCGCAGGCGGATGGGGTTGGCGGGTGTCGGTCTGGACATGGCCCGGCGAATCTAACGGGAGACGGGATGATGTCAATTGGGCGGAGGACACCCCAGCGGCCGGACAACAGTTCGAGGATGAGTCTGATGCCATTTGGCCTGGATTCCGTGGTTCAAAGCAATTTGTTCTGTCGAAGCCCGGGTGTTGCCGGCGGAGGCAAAAACAGCCGTTGAAACGGCCCGATCCCGGTTTGGTCGCGGTTCACCGGGTTCAAGCCCGGTGTTCATGAAAGGTTTGCTCCCGGGCACTCCTTACGTCTTGTGCTACAGGCACTCCTTACGTCGTGCGTTACAGGCACTCCTTACGTCGTGCGCTACAAGCACTCCTTACGTCGTGCGCTACAGGCACTCCTTACGTCGTGCGCTACAGGCACTCCTTACGTCGTGCGCTACAGGCACTCCTTACGTCGTGCGGGGCAAGGTCCGGGTGGTGGACGGCGCCGGGGTGGTCTGCGTGGCAGATTTTTCAAGGTGAATTGCAGCAATTCATGGGCGGGCTTTCGCCGTGACTTGTTATTATTCGTGCGCAACTTTGAACGTCCTGTGACCACCCATCGTCATTGCCATGTCATGAAAACATCCCTTTCCCTGCTCGTAATGCTGGTTTCCAGCGCCGTCCTGTTCGACACCCACCCGGCCCTGGCGGCCGGGGCGGTGTATAATGTGCGCGTCAACGGCGCCAAGGGCGACGGCAGCACGCTCGACACCGAGGCGATCCAGGCTGTATTCAACAAGGTGAGGAAGACCGGCGGCACCATTGTCTTCCCCGCCGGCAATTACGTCAGCGGGCCCCTGACCCTGCGCGGCGACAATGTCACGCTGCAATTTGACGAGGGGGCGACGTTGTTCGCCTCCACGAACCAGGCGTTGTTCCTGAAGGAGGGCAGCGGCGACTGGTTGGCGGCCAGGAGCGGCAGCGACTTCAACCCCTTCCTCAGCCTCAAGGACTCCACCGGGTTGACCCTCACGGGCAAAGGGACGATTGACGGCAACGGTTTTGTCTGGTGGGAGAAGGCCGAGGAGGCGCGCAGGGCGAAATCCGGCACGACCCTTCCCCGTCCGAATCTCATCGTGCCCACGCGCTGCAACAACCTTCGCATCACCGGCCTGACCATCCAGAACGCGCCGAAATTCCACCTGGTGCCGACCGAGTGTGACGGTGTCTGGATCGAGGACGTCAAAATCTTTGCGCCGGAACGCTCTGCGAACACGGACGCGATTGATCCGAGCATCAGCCGCAATGTCACGGTGACGAACTGCCTGATCGATGTGGGTGACGACAACATCGCCATCAAGTCCGGCAAGAAGGTCGAGGGCCGCGAGTTTGCCTGTGAGAACATCACCATCACGCACTGCACCTTCAAGCACGGCCACGGGGTGAGCATCGGGAGCGAGACGGTGGGCGGTGTGAAGGACGTCTTTGTCCGCCACTGCACCTTCGAGGACACCGACAACGGCATCCGCATCAAATCCGACCGCAAGCGGGGCGGCGCGGTGGAGAACCTCGTCTGCGAGGACATCACCATGAAGAACGTGCGCGGCGCCATCACCATCACCAGCTATTACCCGAAGATACCGCCTACCGACACCGCGCAAGCCGTGACCGGAACCACGCCGAAATACCGGAACATCACCATTCGCAACCTCAGCGGCACCAGCAGCAAGTCCGTCGGCGTCATTGTCGGCCTGCCCGAAAGCGGGATCGAAAACGTGCTGCTGGAGAACGTGGAGCTGTCAGGAGCCGATGGCGGGCTGGAAATCCGGAACGCCACCGGGGTTGAACTGAAGAACGTGAAGGTCACGGCGGCGAAAGGCCCGCCCATCATCGTCCAGGATGCCAAGGTGACGGGGTTGGAGGAGTAATCCGACGCCGCGATCCCCGACAGTCGCGAGACGGCGGGTCGCCATCTGGAAGCAGTCGTTGCCATGACGGATGACGTCGGGGTCGGAGTAATCCGCGTGAATGACCGGGTTGCGAAAGCTGCCATTGCCCAGATCGGGCCACCAGGGCCAGGAGCAGGGCTCGGGGTGGGTGGCGGCCGCGCTGTGCGCGGCTGCGTCGGGACATCGACGCCCTACCAGGTTCAAGGGTGCGCACGGCACAACCAGACCTCTACGAATTCTCCTTGCAGGCGACGACGTGAGTCGAAGCGGGCGCTGCACGCACTCCTTACGTCGTGCGCTACAGGCACTCCTTACGTCGTGCGCTGCAGGCACTCCTTACGTCGTGCGCTACAGGGTTCTAGGGGGACGGCTCAGGGCGCGAAGGGTCCCTTGCCGGCGCCGGCGTTGTTGGTCACTGCGGACGGAATGCCGGCAGCCGGATCGAGCGTGTAGGCGTAGGGCGGGGGATTGAGTCCGTTGGCCCCGCCTTCGAGAATGTCGGTGCCGGGAATCTGGACGGAGTCGGGGTCGCCGGTGGACCATGTCGTGGCCACTTCCACGTTGTTGGTGGCGAAGACTTTTCCGTCCGCGCCGACGGTGCGGTAGAGCTCCCAGACGTTCTTCACGGTGTCGAAATAGTTGTTCTCGACCAGGATCTCACTGTCGCGTGCCGCCCGGATGCAATAGTTGTTTCCGGGACTGTTGAAGTAATTGTTGTAGACGTGCACCCGGCCGAACCGGACGCGCGGCATGCGCTCATGCACCAGTTGGCCCCACCAGTTGTGATGGAAGGTGACGTGCAATTTGCCGGTGTCCTCGGCCTCGGCGGTCGAGCTGTCGCTGTGCCCGACCAGGTTGGCAAACCGGTGGGTGTTTCCGGGGTTGGTGTAGTAGAAATGACACCAGGAAACGGTGATCCAGTCGGCCCCGTGGGCGATGTCCAGGCTTCCGTCATCACAATCCTTGAAGGTGCAGTGGTCCACCCAGACATTGAGACATTCATGCAGGGTCAGGCCGTCGCTGTCACCGGCGCCGCTGGGATTGGTCAGATGGAGATTGCGGATGATGACGTTGTTGTTGCCGAACACCTTGAGGTTGCCCACCAGTCCGGCGTCGGTGCCCAGGCCAACGATGGTTTTGTTATCCCGCACGCGGACGTTGGAGCTGCCGAGATTGATGGTTCCCTGCACCTGCACGATGAAGGGGCCGCTGTTGTTGTCCACGTAGAACTCGAAATCCTCCTTGGTGCTCACCGTCACCGTCGGTCCTCCCGCTCCCCCGGTGGTGCCGGCACCGACGGTGGCGTAGGCATCCGGTGTCCCGGCCGCCGGGGGCGGAACCACGGTCAATATGGCAACGGAGCTGGTGACGGAACCCACGCTGTTGCTGATTACGACATGGAAGGCGCCGGCATCGTTGGTCGTGACGCCGGTGACAGTGTGGACGCTCGCGTTGGCGCCGGAGATCGGCAGGGTGTTGAAGTACCACTGATACGCCAGCGGCGCGGAGCCGGAGGCGGTCAC
>JALOTU010000237.1 GCA_025457725.1 Verrucomicrobiota bacterium | reverse complement strand
CTGGTGCTCTCCGAGGGCCCGGAACTCAAAATCGTGGCGGCCAACAAGTTGGACGAGGAGACCGAGGCTTCCCCCGCGATGGCTGGCAGGGACCTGTTCATCCGCGGCCACTCCTCCCTTTATTGCCTGCGGGATCAATAGCGGCGCGCCAAAGGAGGCTTTGCATCTGGCAAAGCCATGCTAACATTCCTGTTGTGAATGGGGTTCAAGCCATCGCCATGGCCTGCGGCCTGATGCTCTGCGGCGCAACCTTCGCCGCGGAGGATCGTGTCACGCCTGATGAGGTGGTGGGTTCGGTCCAGGTCTGGCTGGAGGAGAATGTCGACGATTGGGTGTTCGAGCTGGTTGACATTGACCAGGCGGCCTTGGGCGAAACCCTGAATGCGGTTCAGCAGGAGCTCACCGAAGCGTTGGCGCCGGACGCCGAGCCGCGCCGGGAGGAGGCGGAGGAGTTGTTGTCGGTCCTGCGCGAGTTCAAAGCGACGCGCCCCTATGCCGTTCGTCTGCATGATTTCTTTGATCAGTTGGTGATGCCGGCCCCGCCGACCAATGCCCCTCCCGAAACACCCGCGCGTCCCACACCGGCCGCCACCCGGGAATCGTGGCTTGCGGTAATGTCCGGGAGGGCGGCGCCGGAACGCGCGCAGGCCTATCTCGAACAGCTCCAGCCCATCTTCCAGGCGGAAAAGGTCCCGCCCGAACTGGTGTGGATCGCGGAGGTGGAATCCTCCTTCAACCCGGAGGCCCGCAGTCCAGTGGGCGCGGTGGGCTTGTTCCAACTCATGCCGGCAACCGCCAGGAGCCTGGGCCTCTCGACCTGGCTCCCCGACGAGCGACGCAATGCGGAAAAGAACGCCACCGCTGCCGCCAAGTATCTCAGGTATCTGCACAATCGTTTTGGCGACTGGCAATTGGCCCTGGCCGCCTACAACGCGGGTCCCACGCGAATTGCCAAACTGTTGAGGGAAAGCGGTTCCTTCAGCTACGACGCCATCGCCAATCGCGTCCCATTGGAAACCCTGGACTACGTCGGAAAGGTCGAGGCCACGCTGATGGTTCGACAGGGCGTGGATCTGTCCCGCTTCAGTCAGCCAACCGTCACAGTTTCGGAATAGGCCCAACGCCGACCCGGCCCGCGCCAGGGTTGTCCCGCCGCCTGCTCCCTCCGCCAGGAACCCGTGGCGCAGCCGTACCCCCACCCATTCCGCCTTTTTCCCATAGGCATTACTACGTCGAATGTCCGCAGGGATGCGGAGCGTGAAGATTCGGACTCCCCCGGGGCACATGCCGTGCTCCGGAGGTCAACAGGAGTTTGTTTATGGAAGTATGCCTCGCCATCATCTCGGATACGATCTGGTTCACCCCCGCCTTCTTTGTCCTCGCCGCCATGATGGCGCTTCTCCTGGAGGTGGTCCGACGGAAGGAACAAGTGCCCGTCGGCGCCGTGGCGTCGCGCCCGCCCGGAGAATCCATGCGGCTGAACCTCGATGATCTGAACGAGAAACTGATCCTGCGGCTGCTGATCACGATTGGAGTGGCCATCCTGACCGGAGTTGCCGCGCGGGCGGTCACTTCCGGAGACAACCTGCCCCTGGTGCATGCGGTGATGTTCACCGGCTCGGGAGTGGCACTGGCACTGACGCTCTGGACCTGGAATCTCGTCACCCGATGGCACCAGTCTTACCGAGGCTTCGAAGGGGAACGCCTGGTCGGTCGGGAACTGAATCTCCTGATGCTCGACGGATGCCGCGTGTTCCACGACCTGGTGGATCCGAGAATCGGCAACATCGACCACATCATCGTGGCACCCCACGCCATCTTTGTGGTGGAAACCCGGATCCAGCCGCGGAAGGGCGTGCCGAATGACAGCACATCCCGGGTGATCTTCAACGGGCAGGAACTACGCTTTCCTGGATTCACCACCTCCGAGCCGCTCCGGAAGGCTGCCCGCAACGCAAAGTGGCTCGAGAAGTTCATCCTCCGCAACACCGGACTCAATATCCCTGTGCAGCCGCTTCTGGTCCTCCCAGGCTGGCAGGTGCAATGCACGAACCCCGGGCGTGTGTGCGTGATTTCCCCGGAGCAAATCTCATCCGTCGCGGTGGACAAAGCCGCGCCGGAACTCTACGCGGCCCAGCGTCAACGCATTGTGAACCTCCTGGACCAGAAGTGCCGGTTCCAGCCCCTCTGAACTGTCAGCCTCCGCGATGCAGAGGCGTGATTAAGGGGGGTGAAGCCATCCAGATGGAGCTGGGTTCGCTGCGCCGGCCCCGACCGCGTCCAGCGGTCGGAACGAAGTTCGGATATCGCACCTTCACTGGCCTTCGTTCCACGCCTGTTACAGCGCGGGGACGGCGCGCAGGCCATCCCTACCCTGCCCGCGACGCCGCAACCCGTCCTGGATTTCAGCATTGTTTGAGTTGCTAATCCCCGTCAGACTGCAGCACCTCGTTGTGGGCCCATAGCTCAGCGGTTAGAGCAGACGACTCATAATCGTTTGGTCGGGGGTTCAAATCCCTCTGGGCCCACTTTTTCCTAAGAGCCCGTCTTCGCCAACGCTTCAGCACAAACCACGTATGAACAGAGATTGGCCCGGCGCGGCGCTACAGCAACCGCTCCCTTTCCACCATCAGAGTAGAAGGTTTTGCAAAACAAAATCACTATTCCAAATAACTTAGCCAAAAGCACTTGACGCATTTTATGTTGCATATGCAACAAAACATTGCTCAGTGGCTTGTGGGTGCAAGACGCGATTGTTCCGGGACACGCCCTCACCGGCCCGAGGCCCGCTCCTGGGTCACCGGGCGAGGAAGATCTCCACGGCGGCCCAAGCCGAATCCCGGTTCTCCGTGGAAGGAATCGCCTTATTGTAGTACGGATTCCTGGAAAGAAGCAGCCGTGTTTGGTTGGGAGGTCCGACAGCCCACTGAGTTCGGTCAAGGGAGCTGCGTCACTGAACGTCACCCTGCACCTGCCACTGGCAACACAGGCGTGTTCAAGCCAGCCCTGTGGGGTGATTTGACGGTCTGGGAGGCGGATTGATGCGCTGGGCGGAGCGTCATTCAATGCAGGTGACACCTTTTGAGGTCGGGCTGGGCACGCTGTGCCGGCCCCGACCGCGTCGATCGGTCGGAACAGAGGGTGGACAGCGCCCCTCCTTGTCATCAAGAACGTCCGCTCGCTCATATCCCCATCCCCTCCTCCGTGCCGCACTACCGAGCAAGCCGCTGGTGCGGAATTGCCGTGGTGAGCGAAAGACCAAAGCGACGCGAGCCAGGAGCGCATCCGCAATTCCGTCGCGGCCTCAGCCGGCGGGATTCATCCCGCCCCACGGCGGCTATCAGAACTTGCTGGCCTACCAAAAGGCACTCGTGGTTTACGACGCCACCCTCCACTTTTGCGACCGTTTTGTGGACAGGCGCTCGCGCACCCACGATCAGATGGTGCAGGCCGCCCGGTCCGGCAAGCAAAACATCCTTGAAGGCAGCGAGGCCAGCGGCACCTCCAAGGAAACCGAGATCAAGCTCAATTGCGCGGCCGGGCTTCGGAAGGCCTCTGCCCCGTTACTTGCCGATCCCGCGTTCGCTGGCGCGGACGAACTGGATGAGGTGCTGGATTTCCGGGAGCGGGCTGATGTCCGCCTCGATTTGCGTCAGCGCGTTGCCGATGGTCAGGCCTTCACGGAAGAGGATCTTGAAGGCCTGGCGCATGGCGGATTGGGCTTCCTCGGAGACGCCGTTGCGTTCCATACCGACCTTGTTCACGGTGCGGGTGGTGGCCGGATTTCCGTCGGCCATCATGTAGGGCGGCACGTCCTGCACCACCTTGGAGCAGCCGCCGATGATGGACATCCGCCCGATCCGGCAGAACTGGTGCACGGCGGCGAGCCCGCCCACGATGGCGTAATCCTCCACGACGACATGCCCCGCCAGGGTGCCGACGTTGGACATGATGATGCGGTCGCCCAACCGGCAGTCGTGTGCCACATGCGCGTAGGACAGGAAGTTGTTGTGCGAGCCGATCACCGTGGCATCGCCGTCCGCGGTGGCGCTGTGGACGGTGACGTGTTCGCGGAAGGTGTTGTCGCTGCCGATCTCGGTACGGGCGACGCCGCCCTTCCACTTGAGGTCCTGGGTCTTCAAGCCGATGGCGGCAAAGGGATACAGTTCGTTGGCCTCGCCCAGCCGCGTGTGGCCGTCGATCACCACGTGGGAATGCAGCCGGCAGCGAGGTCCGAGTTCGACATGCTCCCCGACCACGCAGTAGGGACCGATTTCGCAATCCGGCCCGATCTTCGCCCCCGGATGCAGGATCGCCGTGGAATGGATGGCGCTCATTGCGGATTGGTGGAATCCAGGATCATGAAGGTCACCTCCGCCTCGCTGACCACCTCGCCGCGGACCTTGCAAACCCCCTGCGCGCGACCGATGCGTCCGCGGGATTTCTTCATGGTGATGTCGATCACCAGCGTGTCCCCCGGGTAAACCGGCTTGCGCCACTTCACGGAGTCCGCCGACATGAAGAACGCGATCTGGCCGGTTTTCTGGGTGCGCTGGATCATCAACATCCCGGCCACCTGCGCCATGGCTTCCAATTGCAGCACGCCCGGCATGATGGGGTGTCCCGGGAAATGGCCCTGGAAGAACGGTTCATTGATGGTGACGTTCTTGATGCCGACCACGTGGTCGCCGACCACGTGGTCGCCATTGAGCTCCACGATGCGGTCCACCAGCAGGAACGGATAGCGGTGGGGAAGATGTTTCATGATCTCCTCCACGCCCATGACCGTTTCATGAGGCGTATCATCGACCACGGGCGCAGCCGGGGTGGTGTCCCCCGAGGTCGGCGGCGGTCCAAAGGCCTGGATGATCTTTTCCGGCCGCGTGATCTGGTCGGCAATCAAGCGCGCCATCGCAAGGGTTCGGTGGTCAGCACGGCGTCATCGCGGATGACCACGGCGTTTTCCAGGCTGCCCCCCTTGATCAACCCGTTCTTGATCAGGAATTCGATCTCCTCGAAGAAGCAAAACGTCCGGGCATGGGCCAGGTCCACCTTCCAGGTTTCCGGATTGACCACCACGGTCAGGAACTGGGTGAAGCGTCCCTTGCCGTCCGAGCTGGTGCAGGAAACCCGGAAAACGTCGTCGGGCAGCATGGTCATCTGCGTTTCACCCGACTGCAACTGGATTGCTTCGGTGATGGCGTATTCGTCGCGCTTCTCGTGCTGGGCCTCGATCCCGGCCTCCTCGACCATCCGGCAATACTCGCGCGCGCTGCCGTCGGCAATCGGCGGCTCGTTGGCGTCCAGCTCCACAATGGCGTTGTCGATGCGGAACCCGGAAAACGTTGCCAGCACATGCTCCACCGTATGGATCTTGATGCTGCCCTTGGACAGGGTGGTCGAGCGGTTGGTTTCGCTGACGTTCTGCACTCGCGCATCGATCTCCGGCGCGCCGTCCAAATCCGTGCGCCGGAATCGGATGCCCGACCCGGCAGGCGCGGGCAGAAAGGTCATCCTGACCTGGTTTCCGCTGTGGAGCCCGACTCCCGAGAAACTGACGGAACGCCCGATGGTTTGTTGCGGTAGCACCGGCGGATTAAAGCGTCCGCAGGGGGCATTTGCAAGCCACTCCCACCGGATAAAGGCCTCCAAAGATTGAATCCGATCTTTTTGAGGCCACATGCTATGAGCTTGCGGCTTGTCGGTTTGCATCCGTACCCAGGCTGCACTCCATGCCCACGCGGTTTGCCCGGCCGCCAACGGATCCGGTCGACGTGGGCACGAGCATTCTGGCCCCATTGGGCCAGCCGAAAGCGTTTGCCAGAACTTCCTGCATGGGATACGGTCAGGCATCTTAATCAGCGTATAATTCTCAAGAATCCCCCGAAGTTCGCCGCGATGAATTCAATCATTCCCGTCTCCATCCGATCCTGTTTGTTGGCCTCAATAGTTTTGCCCAATATCAGCTTCGGGGCACACCTGATCGGAGGGGGCAGAGCCTTTGCGCAAGTTGAGTCGCTCCGGTCCGAAACGAATTCCGCGATTGCCCGCCCGGCTGCAGCCGATTCCCTGCAAGGGGCCGTGGTGATTGGAGCATCGGAGCGGCCCGCCTTGGAAGGGCCCGTCATGACGATTGCGATCGCTGTAACGGACCAGAGAGACGGGGAATTTGAGTTTTTCGCAACTCCCCACACAGGCGTGACAGGCTCGGCTCTGCCTGGAGCCACCACGAATGTGGTCTTTGGTTTGCTGGACAGCGGCTCAAGCACGCACTTGTTCAGCTACCCCGACGCGCTAGGAGTTGGGCTTGGGGGATCGTTCCTCAGTGGAAACACTTTTCAGGTAAGCGGGGCGGATGGCGGGGTGGCTGATCTGGATCTTTCAGTTCCGGTCGGTTGCTTTGCTCACGGCATTCAGGACCTCGATAGCGGAGGCCATCCGCAGCCTTCCCTGATGCTTGGACAGGGCAATTTCGCCTGTGGGGTGAACACTCTCGCCAATGTTGGCTTGGGCATAGGGCTGCCCACACTGGTCGGCGCTCCATTCCTATACTTCTACCCCGCCTATATCCGGAACAGCGCACTGGTTAAATCCGGCGTGCTGGACACGGACGTTTCGTCCCCCTCGATCACATTCTACGACGACCCGCTGGACCCCCAATTACCGGTATTGGCTCACAAGATCTTCATGGAGGTCAGGCCCATCGGCGCCTCGGGTGTTGCTTATGTCTTCCTGTTCGACGGGCTCCCGATCGCTCCTTCAACGATTCTTGGTGCGAGTGCAGGCTCCCTCTTTTTTACCGCCAGCGCGATGTCGTTTCATGAGGGGGCCAACGGTTCGAGCGGGAAGATGGTTGTGGACACGGGCGCACAGGCCACTCTGCTCAGCGAGATCGCCGCCGCCGAACTCGGATTGGATTTGCCGAATCCTGATTTCGAGGTGGAGGTGCAGGGAATCGTGAATACGGTGACTGCCCCGGGCTTTTACATCGATTCCGCCAGCATTCCCGCTGGTGGTGGTGCGGTGTCCTGGACCAACGTTCCTGTGATCATCTTGAACGTGGCCAGCCCGGAGGGAGGCACGCTTTACGGCATTTTTGGAAACAACCTGACTGCGTCCCGCGATCTGGTGTTCAACGGCGCTGCTGAACCCCCTTACCTCAGCGTCACCGATCCCATCGTGTCCCCCACCATCAAGATTACAGGGATTCGACGCACCGGACCGGATTCCGCCGAGGTCGACTGGCATGCTGAGCCTGCCCAGCCGGTGCTGCACTTGGAACGTTGTACAGCCCTGGGATCAGCCACACCCAACTGGACTGTGGTGGCCACCAATCCGCTACCAACGATCAACGGTACGATGAGCGTGACGGGACTGACCTCCCCCAACTTCTTCCGCCTCAAGGCGCCCCAGTAGAAAGCTCGCGTGGTCGCAGGGCAGGGTTTCGGCTGCCATCAGTCGCCCGATGGAGATCCAACAGTAACGATCCATTTGCCCATCGGTTGCACTGAGCCGCATTCCAGGCAGGGGTAGGCGGCGTAACCGGTTCCACAGTGCGGGCACTCGCCGTGCGATTGGAACAGGTCGAACGGTTTCTGACACCTGCCGCACACCCAGAACTCGCCCTCCGGAGGGGACTGGAGACAGGACGGACAAGCATAACCAGCGCGGCGGGGCATCGCTTCCATCTGCGCCATCTTTTTGGCCTGGATCAGTCCCCGCCCGCAGTTCAACAGAATGAACACAGCGACGATGCCAATCCAGAGATCGCGCCACCAGAGCGCCAACAGAATCAAGGCCGCCACGCCTCCCATGCCGATGATGGCGGCAACCATCAGGCTGCGGGCCGGACCCATGACGAACCACAACAGCGAGCGGAGAATCTGGCCCCCATCCAACGGATAGATGGGCAGGAGATTGAACACCAACAGCATGCCGTTGATGATCCACAGGCTGAAGAGGAGCGTGTCCAGGTTGGGCATGACATCCCCCCAGCCAAGACTCCGGCTGAGCAGCATGCCGACGGTGAATACCGGAAACAAAACCACATTCACCAGCGGACCGGCGGCAATGCTCCAGAGGGTCGCACCGGGACGATGGGGCGGCGCCACGTAGGCCACTCCGCCCAACGGCCACAACACGATCTGGTCCGCCTTGCCCCCCACCTGCCGGCAGGCCAGCGAGTGTCCGAACTCGTGCATCAGCACGATCAGGAACAGCGAGAGATACTCGGCGGCATTCCAGACCATGGAGGTATAGGCGTCCGAACGGCGGCTGATCCCGTAGTAGGCCACGAGAAACCAGGACCAATGGAGAAACACCGTGATCCCGGCCAGTTGAAACAAGCGGAATGATCCTTGACGCGTCGGCAGCACACTGCAGGCTTAGCATGCGCGGTCCCCCCGCCACAAGGCATTATGCACCCGGATAGAACCGGCCGGCGCGCCAACAGCCGGCTCGCCTCCGGATCCGTTTCCCGGGGCGCCATTGACGGATGACCTGATCGCAGCCAACTTTGCCCGCATGATCATGGGAAGGTTTTCCAGTTGCGCCGTGCTTGTGCTTTCGCTTCTTCCGCAGTTCACCGGTTCCGCCCTCGCGCTCACCCGGGTTCCGAACACCACGATTCAGGTGCCGTTGCAGCCCCAGAACAATGGGTTTGCCGTCGAGGATGCGTTTGGAACGGTCACGTTCAGCCGCCCTGTCGCCATGGCCACGCCGCCGGGGGAGACGAACCGGGTTTTTGTCCTGGAACAGTCGGGGGTGATCTCGGTCATCACCAATCTGGCCAGTCCCAGCCGCACGGTCTTCATGGACCTGACCGACCGGGTCATCAGCGGGGCCACCTTCAGCGAGCACGGCTTGCTGGGGCTGGCGTTTCATCCCCAATACGCCAGCAACGGCTGGCTGTATGTGTTCTACACCGGCAACACCACCACGACGGCGGGCAGCGGACTGCACGATATCGTCGCCCGATTTGACACCGCTTCGGGCAACTCCAACCAGGGCGTTCCGGGCAGCGAGATCCGCCTGATCGTCCAGCGGGATGAGGCGGACAACCACAACGGCGGATGCCTGAAGTTCGGGCCCGACGGGTATCTCTACATCTCTCTCGGGGATGAGGGAGGGGCGAATGATCAGTTCGGCAACAGCCAGAAGATCGACGGCGATTTCTTCTCCGGCATCCTGCGCATCGATGTGGACAAACGCCCTGGGAGCCTGTCGCCGAATCCGCACGCCGCGTCCACCACGAACTACGCCGTGCCGCCGGACAATCCGTTTGTGGGAGCCACCAACTTCAATGGCAGCGCGGTCAATCCCGGTAACGTGCGCACCGAGTTCTGGGCGGTGGGCTTGCGCAATCCCTGGCGCATGTCCTTCGATCCCGCCACCGGCCTCCTCTATGCGGGTGATGTGGGACAAAGCAGCCGCGAGGAGGTGGATGTGATTGTCAAGGGCGGCAACTACGGCTGGGCGTATCGGGAAGGCACCATTCAGCGACCCGGCTCGCCCCTCCCACCCCCGGGGTTTGAGGGGCTCGAACCCTTGCTGGATTATCCATGGGGTTTCAGCGGCGAGTATCAGGGCCGGGCGGTAACGGGTGGGGTGGTGTATCGTGGAACCAAAATTGCCAGCCTCTACGGAGCCTATGTCTTCGGCGACAACGCCACCGGCAACATCTGGTCGCTGCGCCATCAGGGCACCAATGTCACCGCCTGGACCCGGCTCACGGGCGTCGGCAACCCGACCGCCTTTGGCACAGACCCGCGCAACGGGGATGTCCTGATCGCACCCTTGATCACCGGCCGCCTGCAACGCCTGATCGCCACCAGCGCCACCGGCGATCCTCCGCCTGCGACCCTCAAGGACACGGGCGTTTTCGGCCAGTTGGAAACACTCACGCCCAACGCGGGCGTCGTGCCCTACGAACTGAACCTGGCCTTCTGGTCGGACAACGCGGTCAAGCGGCGCTGGTTCTCTGTGCCGGACACCAATCAATTCATCACCTTCACGCGCGACGCCAACTGGATGTTTCCCACCGGGACGGTGTGGATCAAACACTTCGAGCTGGAGCTGACCAACGGCGTTCCCGCGTCCCGGCATCGACTGGAGACCCGGTTGCTGGTGAAGAACGGCGACGGGGTGCACGGCTTCACCTACCGCTGGGGAACCTCCACCAGCAATGCCCTGCTCGTGACGGAGGCCGGACTGGATGAAACGTTCGTGATTGACGACGGAGGCGGCCTGTTGCGAACGCAGGTCTGGCATTATCCCAGCCGGTCGGAATGCCTCGCGTGCCATACGGCTGCCGGAGGATTTGGACTGGGATTCAATACTCCCCAACTGAATCGGAGTGCCAACATGGGTGCCGGGATTCAGAACCAGGTGCGCGCCCTGAGCGAGGCGGGTTACTTCAGTGCCGCCGTGTCCAACCT
>JALOTU010000236.1 GCA_025457725.1 Verrucomicrobiota bacterium | reverse complement strand
CTTCGCCGGGGTCGTGAGCGCAACTGGCTTGAGTGCCGCCATCCAAATTGGTCATCCCGAAGTGGCCCTGGATACGCTTACTGTCAATGGCTTGGAGGGTGCCGACGTCTTTAACATCGGCGCCGGCGTCACCTCCCTCATCGGCCTCGTGACAAACCAGTAGTCGCGGATGCAACAAAGCTCTGACCGAAAACGAAAGCGTGTCAGTCCGAACTATTTGGCAGTCTTCCGTTCGCTCCTCACGCCGTCGACTTCAAACAGTAAGCCACCATGCTGACACTGCCCATTCGCAAGCGTTGCGCGATCCACTTCAGGCTCAGGGTTGGCTCGCTTCTCGATCGCCGGGCGATCTTCACCCTGTCTGCGTCGCCTTTGCGAAGTTCTGGTCCACGTGCCAGCTCCTGAGCTCATAATTCGAGTCTTCTTGTTCCCCCATACCGCTCCAGATGAGCGTCATTCGCCTGTCGCACTCAACGGAGATCAGCGCCCGGGCGGTGCCGATCTGATTGTTCGGATTATAGGCACGTGGGTGGATCTCGTCCTTGGTTCCACCTCCCAACTTCGCGCCCTGGCGGAGGTCTTCGGAAGTTCGGATGCGGACAAGAAATCCGTCCGGGATTTCGTCGCGGCCAGGAACAAGGTGAGGAATCTGGACCGCTTCGGCCTTGCCTGAGCCCGGGCTTGCGCGAACCGCCCCCCGGCGGGACCCCTTTTCCTTCGTCCCCCGAAAATTTGAGATTGCCTTGCGCGGTGGATTCGCTAATAGAGACCATAATCTCAAGCGTCAACTGACCCTTTGTGGCTTCCGATCGAGCGCCCGTGTGGAGCGCCGGTCGGGGCGGGGACGGGCTTGGGCGGGTGTCTGGCTCTCACAATCACTCAACCTTCCGGAGGCTTCCATGAACTACGTTCTCCGCCGTGCATTCCTGTACCCTGCCGCGCTCGCAGCAATCACGAGCGTCGTCCTGTTGAACCTCGTGCCGCCCGCCCTGGGCGCCCTGCCCCTTCAACCGGAGCAGATCGTGGTGACGTGCTTTTCGGGCACGGTCAACTATTACGCGTCACCGCCCACCTCCATCCCGAATCTGAACACCAACGGCTACGTGGTGGCGGTGTTCGACACGACGACAGGGAACATTGGGCCCTTGATTCCGCCCACCACCTCCGGGCCGGAGCTTTGGGATGGTTGGGACACCCCGCCAGTCGCCTCCTTCCACAACGAGACCGGCCAGCCCTGGAACTCGCAGCGGTTGGGCGAGGTGTTTGGCATCTGCGTGGACGATGCGACGCCGCCCAACATCTACGTCACCGCCACGGAGTGCTACAACATCGTCGGCTCCGCCACGCCGCACCCGAAGGGCGCCGGGGGCCCCGGTGGGGTGTACAAGCTGGACGGCACCACGGGCGCCAGCACGTTCGGCAGTCTGCCCAACAACAGCGTCAACGGTCCCGGCCTGGGCAACGTCTGCTTCCGCCGGGCCGGCAGCGGGACCGGTTACCTTTACATCAGCGATCTCGAGGACGGGAAGATCTACCGGATGAGTGCCGCGACGCTTGCGCAGGCGGGCTCGCCCTTTGACCACGGCGTCCAGGCGCGGCCCAACCTGAGCCTGGCGCAGATCGTGGACGACGGGACGCCGGGGTTGACGCAGTTTGGCCGCCGCATCTGGGGGGTGCAGACTCACCAGAACCGGCTCTACTACGGGGTGTGGTGGGAGGACAGCCGCAATGTGAGTCTGACCGAGAGCAACGAGATCTGGTCGGTGAACCTGGACAACAACGGCGACTTCATTCCCGCCACCGCCCAGCGGTTGTTTGCCCTTCCCGACTACGGCACATACCCGTGGTCGCATCCGGCGGCCAGCATTGATTTTTCGCAAGGCGGCAAGATGTTCCTGGCCGAACGTTACTGGCAGTATCTGGGGATGGTGTCAGGGCCCACCTTCGGCGCGCATCACACGCGCATCCTGCGCTATTGGCTTTCGGGAACCAACTGGGTGACCGACCCGTCCCCCACGCACCAGATTGGCGGGAACCCCGCGCCCTATTTCCCGGTCACGGTTCCCGGCGCGAACTCCGCGGGTGGGGTGGCGGTGAACTGCGACGAGAGTGTGTGGGGCACCGGCGACATGTATGCCGGTTCCTACAGCACGCCGCCGAACATCCCCTTTGGCCCCGGCGACCTTGGCTACGTGTACGGCTGCCTGCGCATCCCGACGGGCGGCAACAGCATGTATGCCGGTTACGGCTACGGCAGCTTTGCCATTGATTTCGACGGGAACACCAACAGCATCGCCAAGTTCGGGGTGGGCGCCATCGCCACCGTGCGCGAGTGCTGCGTCCCGCCGCCCACCGGTCTGGCGGCCTGGTGGCCGCTGGACGAACTTACCGGCGCCACCACCTACGCCGACCTGAGCGGCAACGGCAACACCGCCTTCATCGAGAGCGGTGGACCGCTGGGCAGTTTCCAGAGCCCCAGCGCCACGCCCGGTGTGGTGCTGGGCGGAAGCCAGTTCATCGATTCGGCGAGCCGCGGTCGCGCGCCCGACACCGCGTCCCTCAACTTCGGCACCAACAGTTTCAGCCTCGATTGCTGGGTGCGCCCGGTGGATCAGAGCCCCGCCAACTCGTGGCAGGCCATCGTGGACAAACTGGATCTGCCTTCCCTGCGCGGTTACAGCATCGGGCTGACCAACGGCAACCTGGCGGTGATCCTCGGTGACGGCGCGCTGTCCACCCACCTCGGCCCGCCGGTGAATTACTTCAACTGGAACTTTGTGGGAGTCGTCGTCAACCGCGCGGCAAACAACGTCCGCTTCTACGTCAACGGGACTGGGAGCGGGCCGCAGACGCTGTCGGTCGCGGGCAGCCTCACCAGCACGAACGACCTCCTGATCGGGGCTCCTTACACTCCGAACATCATCAGCGAGACGAGTCTCGACGAAATTGAACTGTTCAACCGGGCGCTCACCACGAATGAACTGGCCGCCCTCTGGAGCGCTGGCCCGCTGGGCAAGTGCAAGTCCGGCCAGCCGCCCTGCACCAACAGCGTGGTCACCATCGTCTGTCCGACGAACATGACCGTCGCCTGCGCGCCCATCGTCTATTACCCGTCGCCCCAGGCCTTCACCACCTGCGGCACCATCACCAACCTCACCTGCACCCCGCCCAGTGGATCCAACTTCCCCGTCGGCCCAACCCTGGTCACCTGCACCGCCTACGACTCGCTGGGCAACAGCAACTCCTGCTCGTTCACCATCACGGTCACCCCGGACGTGACGCCGCCGTTCCTGGACTGCGCCTGTGTGTCCAACAGTTTCCACGAGCAGCTCAACATTGTGGGCTGCGAAGGGGTGGTGCCCAGCCTCTGCCTGTATGGCCAGTGCTTCACCGACGATTGCGGCCTGGCCGACTGTTCCCAGACGCCTCCGGCGGGAACGCCCGTTGGACCCGGCGTCACCCCGATCACCTTCACCGTCTGGGATTTTGCGGGAAACAGCAATTCCTGCACGGTCGTGATGACCGTGACCCCGCCGCCTGGAGGCTGTGACGGGCCCTGCGACCTGGTCTGGAACTTCCTCGATCTCGCCATCACCAGCACCAACGGCATTTTCACCGGCGCCAACGGCAGCATCAAGGCTTCCACCGCGGGCGGGCCGTTCCTGTCCATGAACAACTCGGCCTACGCATCGCAGTTCCCACTGCTGTTCGGCGCGAGCGGGATTGTCACCGGTTACGTGGCTCAGGCCCAGCTGGGCGCGACCTACAGCGTCACCTTTGACCTCTCAGCGTATGCCATCACGCCTGCAACCGTTTTCGGCATCTGGAACACCACGGAGGAGTCGGATACATATAAGATCCAGGTGTATGACTGCGCCTCCAATCTCATCGCCCCTCCATTCCCGGCCGGCAGCTTCTCCTTCATGGGCTGGGATGATGACGCGCTCTCGGGCAACATCGGATGGTATCACCTCACGCTGAACCCGGCGACCGGCCTGCTCGCCACCGCTCCGTTCACCACGCCGAACACCGACTGCGATGGGGCCTTCTGGACGAACCTGCCGCCCAACGCCTGCCGGATTGTTGTCACCGGGAACTCCCTTCCGGATGCGGACGGCGTGGTGTTTTACTTCGCCGAACTCCAGCCCTGTTGTGAGATCACCTGTCCCACCAACATCACCGTCACCACCTGCGGCACCAACGCCGTGGTTTTCTATCCGTCCCCGGTGCTGTCGAGCAACTGCGCGCCTGACGCCACGGCGATCTGCAATCCGCCCAGCGGCTCCACCTTCCCGCTCGGCACCAACTTGGTGAATTGCAGCGTGGTGGACGGTCTGGGCGGGGTGCTGGCTTCGTGCGACTTCCTGGTGGTCGTGCTCCAGCCCGTGCAGCCGCCTTGGACGATTGTCTGTCCGGAAATCACGGCCTCCGTCAATGTGACGGGCTGCCCGCCGGTGATGCCGAACCTTTCCAACCTCGTCACCATCGTCACCAACTGCAACCTGGCCTGCCCGCTCACCGTTACCCAGGACATTCCGCCCGGCACGCCCCTGACCGCGGGCCAGCACGTGGCGATCGTGACCGTGTGCGATTGCCAGACCAACTGCCAGATCTGTGACGTGATCGTCCACGCCTACGCCACCAGCGGCAGCCCGACCATCACCTGTCCGCCCAACCAGACGATCCTCACCTGCGGCACGAACGCCGTGGTTCACTACAAGGTCGGCGCCAGCAACTACACCGGCGTGCTGACCTGCACGCCGCCCCCGGGCAGCGTGTTCCCCCTGGGCACCACCTGGGTGACCTGCACC
>JALOTU010000006.1 GCA_025457725.1 Verrucomicrobiota bacterium | reverse complement strand
GGTGGAGGCGGGAACGAATCGGATTGCCTTCGCCACCGCCACCGCCAGACGATCTGCTTCCTTGGAGCCACTGCCTGGGGGGAGCAGAATGGCGGAGGTCACAATGCCGCGGGAATCCACGACCACACGCACCTCGCTGGGAATCAGGAGGTCAACGCCCTGTTGCGGTGGCAGGTCCGGGCGATGCAGCAGCGTCCGGCCGGCGAGATCGCCCACGATGCGCAGGGTGGAGGGCCGGATTGCGGGGGGCGGTTGTTCAGTGGAGGCAGACGCCAGCACCTGCGGGGCGGACTTGAACCGCAGCCCGTGAAGGGATGCGGCGTTGGACCGGGCAAAGACCACGAAGTCACCACCCCAGCTTGCGGAATCGATCTCCAGCCAACGCGGGGGTTGCTCGCGGTTGGGGTTCAGGGGCGGTGGGGTCGTGGGCTCCATCCAGATCGATGAAAAACCGTGGGGGCCTCCCATGGCCAGGAGTGTTGGATCCGTCAGGGACTGAAACTCGTGGGCCAGTGTTTCGGGAAGGATCAGTGTGGTGGTGGGCTGGCTCTTGATCTTTGGAGTCGGGGCCCTGCCCAAGGCCAGCACCAAGGTGAAGTGAAGGGCAATCACCGCCGCCAGGGAGAATCCCCATCGCAGCCGCGACCAAGGCTGAATATCCGTGGCGATCCCATTCATCGGGGGGACTCGGTGGGGGTGTGTTCCTTGGAAAACAATCGGGGCATGGTGGCCAGCAGCGCCTCCTCAATGCCGGACTTGCGGGCCAGCTGTGTGAGTTGCACCAGCGTGTCGTAGGAAACATCCCGGTCCGCGTGCACAATCAGGATCAGGCCGGGGGTGGAGCCTGCCAAAGCCTCCAATCGCTGGCGCAGTTCAAGTTCGCTCATCAGTTGGTTCTCGAAGTAGAAACGTCCCTGGGGGTCCACCGCCACGCTGACGGAAGGATTATCCAAACCCGGCAAATTGTCGGTCACCGGCAGCCGGACCTGCACCCCGGGGGTATAGACCAGGTTGCCGAGCAGGACGAAAATGAGGACCAGGAAAAACACCATTACAAACGGAGCCGCATCGAGCTGACCCCGCAGCATCTTGATGTTCCGGTGATATCTCATTCAATGGCTTGGCTTCGCAAGCCGGACTCCGTTTCCGCAGCGTCAAGCGGGTCCGCTGGGGGAGGGACGGAAGTGGGTTTCATGCTTCCCGGTGTCCGTTTCCCTCCGACAGGATCCGGAGGATTTCGTTCGAGGCCCGCTCCATGTCCAGGACGATCAAGTTCACACGGTTCACCAGGTAATTGTGAGCCGCCTGGGTGGGAATGGCCACCGCCAGCCCGGTCCCGGCGCTGAGCAGGGCCACCCATACGCCCTCGGTCAGCTGGCTGAGATGCGTGTATTGCCCGGCGGCCTGCATGTCCATGAAGATCTTGATCAGTCCCAGCACGGTCCCCAACAGTCCCAGCAAAGGGGTGATCTGGGCGATGGTCGCCAGCAGGTCCAACCGGGCCTCCAGCCGGGGCACCTCCACCAAACCGGCGTCCTCAAGGGACTCCCTCATGTGCTCCCGGCCCTGGTCCTTGGCCAGAATCGCCGTCTTGACCAGGCGCGCCACCGGACCGGGCGTCGCGTCGCAAATCGAAACCGCCTCCACCACGTTGTCGCGCCGCAATACTGTGCGCACCCCGTTCAGGAACTCGGTGGAATTGATCTGGGCGCGGTGACAGTGCAGGAGGCGTTCAATGAACACCACGATCGCCACCCCGCTGATCAGGATCAGAATCCAGACCACGGGGCCGCCATTCGACAACAACGTCGGAAACATGCTGGGGTTATACGCGCCCGGCCGTGCAGTTCAAAGTTGAAAGTGAACGAGCGCAAACCGCAGGTGATCGGTCGCTAGCGGCGTGCCGATTCCGTGCCTGACGGGGCACATCTCCGCTTTCGGCCTGCCTGATTCCCTGGCCCCTGCGGCTCGGTCTTGACCCTGCGACAAGCTGAGATGCGCCCTTCGTCACGCGAATGCCTCGGGCACGTGCTTTGGGAGTCCCTCCTGGCGGACGTAAGTCATGATGGCCTCCATGGCCCCCTCCACCGAGTCCGTGACGGTGAACAGGTCGAGATCGGTTTTGCCGATGAACCCGTTCTTGTCCCGCATCTGTGTTCTCATCCAGCGCAGCAGCCCGCTCCAGAACTCCCTGCCGAACAGAACGAGGGGGAATGGGGGGAGCCGTTCCGTCTGCACGAGTGTGGCCACTTCCGCCAGTTCATCCAGGGTGCCGAAGCCGCCGGGCATGTAAACAAAGCCCATGCTGTATTTGACGAAGCAGACCTTGCGCGAGAAGAAATAGTGGAAGTCCAGCGGCACATTGGCGTAGGCATTGGGCTGCTGTTCAAAGGGAAGTTCGATGTTGAGCCCGACCGATCGTCCCTTTCCCTGGGCTGCACCTTTGTTGGCTGCTTCCATCACTCCCGGCCCGCCCCCGGTGATCACGGCCAGGCCTTCACGAGCCAGTTGACGGCTCAACTCCACCGACTTCTTGTAGTAGGGATGGCCCGGCTTCATCCGGGCCGACCCAAAAACCGAAACCGCCGGACCGATCTTGGACATCGTTTCAAAGGAATCAACGAATTCGGCCATGATGCGAAAGATGCGCCAGGGATCTTCGCGCAGAAAATGGTTGGTGTCGGCAATGGACGTCATCCACCCAACGTAATCAACACGGGGGGCGGCAACAAGAACGGCGTTTGGACGGGGTGTCGCGAGGAAAATCGGTTTAGCGAGAGGGAATCTTCTCCGCGAGTTGCTCGGCCGGATAGGTCCAGATCTCGGCGAGGGTAGGATGGTAATGCGGGAGTGCGGCCAGCTGGTGCACCGTCATGCGCTGATGCATGGCGGCGACGATTTCATGGATGAGTTCCCCGCCCAAGGGCCCCACACAGCTTCCGCCAATGATTTCGCCGGTTGCAGGATCCGCCAGCAGTTTTACGAAGCCATCCATGGCATCCATGATGATGGATTTGCCGTGATCATTGAACGGGTAGCTGGCGGCAGCGCAGGCGATGCCGCGTGCTCGGGCTTCCTTTTCCGTCAAGCCAACGCATGCCACCTGGGGATCGGTGAAGACAACGCTGGTCAGCAGCCGGTAGTCCATGGATCTCATGGAGGCAGGGCGCGCGATATTGTGGACCGCCGTCTCCCCCTGTTGAATCGCGATGTGGACAATCTCGTATGGACCACAACAATCGCCTGCCGCGTAAATGTGCGGCGCGGTGGTTTGCTGGGTGGGCTCGGTGCAGACGCGCCCACCATCTGTCTCTACACCGGCGAATTCCAGTCCCAGCTCCGAGGTGTTGGGGCTTCGTCCGAGGGCCAGGAGAATTTCCTCCGCCTGGCATTCCCTGCGTTGTCCGTCCCTTTCAAACTCCACCACCTTTGCCGCGCCCTGCCTCCGGGCGCCCAGCAGCCGGGTACCGGTATGCACTTGAATGCCTTCCTTGCCGAAGGCTTCTATCAGCGTCGCGGAGGCGTCAGCATCAAAGTCTTTCAGCACCTGCGGGCTGCGTTGGATCAAGGTGACCTCGGTGTCGAATCGGGCGAAGAACTGGGCAAACTCCATCGCGACGGCGCCTCCGCCGAGAACGATCATCGAGCGCGGCGGGCGGGCCAGGTTAAGGGCGTCGTCGCTGGTCAGGCACCCGACCGATTCGAGCGTGGGCAGCAGGGGAGGAGCCACTTTGGATCCGGTGGCGATCACGAAGTGTCCTGCCGTGATGCGCTGGCCACTGCCCAATTCCAGCGTGTGGGGATTCGTGAATCTTGCCGATTGCCGGATGAAGTCGAAGGGACCCTGGGAAAGCTGGCTGCGGCGATACGCGGCGAAGTCCTCGATGACGGCATCTTTGCGCGCCATCACTCTCTGAAAATCGAAGTCCGCACCGGCCGGCTTGAGTCCCCAGAGGGTGCCTTTTCGCGCCAGGTGGCGGACCTCGGCGGCATAGAGGAGGGCCTTGGTGGGCATGCAGCCGCGCAGGATGCAGAGTCCGCCGATCTCACGGGCGCCTTCCAGCAAGACGGTTTTCAAGCCGTGACCGGCGGCGGTCCTGGCGGCGGCGTATCCACCGCTGCCCGCGCCAATCACGGCAACGTCGTAGTCAAATGGAGGCTTGTGCTCTTGCATTGGCCAAGGCTGGCGCGGTTTGGCCGGCGGCGCAAGAGCCTGCGCACAGCCCTCCGCTCTTTCCTCCTTTTCCTATGCGGCGGGAAGGTTAGGATGCCGGCGTGTCCAGGGTGCGACTCATACTGATCGTGGGAGGGTTGACCGGCGCTCTGCTGATCGGGCTGCTGGCCGGGGCGGTTTTCTCCCGCTGGATCCCGGCGGGTCCGGCCGGGGCTACGGTCCGGTCGGTCGCCGTCGTTCAGGAGATTCAGACGCTCTCACAGCTGGTCACGGTTCAGTATGTGATCCAGCAGGTGGTGGTGGAAGAGGATGTGAAATGGTTTGGTGAGAACCGCGTGTTGCTGGTGGCGCATGGCGTGGTGAAGGCCGGCGTGGATTTGCAACGGCTCCAACCGGAGGACGTCCAGGTGTCCGGCCAATCTGTCCGCATCACGCTGCCACCGGCCCAGATTCTCGACAGCTATCTTGACGAGAACAAGACCCAGATCATCGAGCGCAGCACCGGTTTGTTGCGGACGTTTGACAAGAACCTGGAGACCGTTGCCCGTCAGCACGCCGTAATGGACATCCGACGCGCGGCGCGGGAGGAAGGCATTCTGCGGGAGGCGAACGAACGGGCGAGGATTCAGCTCAGTGCATTGCTTCTTCGACTGGGTTTCGAGCACGTGGAGTTTGTCAATCCGTAGGAATGCGGTCTGGCAAGATCGTGGGCAGAGACTGCCTACAAACGGGTCTGACAGAAGGTTCGGGAGGGGAAGCTTGAATGCCTTTGCCCGGGATGCAAACAGGACTGCCAGCGCTCAGGCTTTGTTTGCCGGGTGGTCGCGCACCGGTCGAATCAGCAAGTTGTTCCGGCAGTGGGACGTCGCCATTCACGGCGGCGGTTTTCGGGTGTCCGATCAGTGCTTGGGCAGAACGACCCGCGTCAGGCGCCGGGCGGATGCTGCGAGATCGGCGACAGGCGTGATGGGGATTGTGCTGGGAGAATCCTCGTGATGTTCGTGAGTCACGGGAATGGAGAAGCGTCGGACCGGCAGGCAGGTGGGTTGACGGGGGGTGCGCAGTTCCATGGAGGCCTGCAAGAGGGGTCGAAGTTCAGCGCTCCGGTTGCCGACGTCGGCAAAACCTCTGATTTCCTGGAGCAGTTTGAGCAATTGAAGTTTTTGAGCCATAGGTGAACGTCCGCGATTCCAATTGCAGTTCATGTGCCAGCCGGCACCCAGCCCGGCCCCGGAGCGTAAATCCCGCTTGGCACAATCGATGGCTTCCTTTAGTTCTCCCCAGCCGATGTCGCGATTGCGCCTACAACTGATCTGGATGCTTCTGGGTATCTTCGCGGCCGGATCGCTTTTCGCGCAGCAGATGGAGTGGGAACTCACCGCCCTTTCCAAGGATGGTCAGGTCACCTATGACATGGCGACCGGCCGTTCGATCTGCACCGGTGGGGTCATGGTTCGGCACGGCGATACGGTGTTGACCGCGGACACGGTGTCCGTGGACGAGAAGACCGGCGACACTCTCGCCGAAGGGGATGTCCGGATCCAGTATCAGGGACAGATCTGGGTGGGGGACAGGATTCAATACAACTTCTTCAGCCGAAAAATGAGGGCGGAAGACTTTCGCACGGGTGCTCCGCCCTTGTTTGCCGCCGGCAAAGGACTGGAAGGCGACACGACCAACAACGTGTACGATGCCCGGAACGCCCTGATCACCACCGACGACTATGAGAGCCCGTTTACGTTGGTGCGTGCCAAATCCATTCGTGTCATCCCTGGTGACTCCATCACGGCAAGGCATGCCACGGTCTACCTGGGGAAGGTGCCGGTGTTTTACTGGCCGTATTACACGCGCAAGATCGGGCAACGACAGAACCAATTCCTCTTTTTGCCTGGTTACAAGAGTGACTATGGGGCCTTCCTGTTCACCGGTTACCAGTGGTATTTGAATGACCAGCTGGATTTCACTCTGCATACCGACTACCGCAGCGAGCGCGGTCCGGGGGTGGGGCCGGATCTCAATTTCGACTACGGGCATTGGGGGAAAGGAGGGATCAGTTACTACTACACCTACGACCGCGACCCCGGAGAGGATGCAAGCGGTCAGGAGATCGACAACAATCGGCAGGTGCTGTTCTTTGATTACCGGGGCAATCCCGGCACCAACCTCTACGTGAAAGGGCAGTTCAGCTACGAGAGCGACTCCACCTTTCGGCAGGAATTCTTCGAGACGGCTTATCAGGCGGATCCGCAACCCATCACTTTCGGCCAGATCCGGCAGCTTTGGAGCGATGTGACCCTGGAGATGTACGCGCAGCCGCGCGTGAACAACTTTTACGAAACCGTTGAACGGCTGCCCGAGGTGCGGCTCAACGTCCTGCCAACCCCGGTGGGCACGCTTCCCCTGGTCTATGAAAGCGTGAACTCCTTTGGGTATTACGACCGGCTGTTTGCCGAGACCAATAACGTTCCCTCACAGATGGATTTCGACGGCGGTCGTGTGGACACCTGGCAGCAGTTGTCGGTGCCTTTCAATTTGTTTGGCTGGTTGAACGTGGTTCCCCGGGTTGGGGGGCGGGCCACCTATTACACCGCCACCGAGTCCGGTGTCACCAACACAGCCGAGGGCTGGCGCACCGTGTTCAACACCGGCGTGGCGGTCTCGACCAAGGCTTCCCGGGTCTGGCCGGGGGCCCGCAGCAAGACCTTTGAGATCGACGGGCTGCGGCACATTGTTCAGCCGCAGATCAACTACGCCTACGTCCCGACGCCCGACCGCGAGCCGTCCTCGCTGCCGCAGTTCGATTACGAGCTGCAAAGCTTCTTTCCGCTGCCCATCGATTTTCCGGACTTCAATTCCATCGATGCGATCACCGCCGAGAACGTGGTTCGCTTGGGGTTGCGGAACAAACTCCAGACGAAAAGGGCTTTGGGCGTGCAGGATGCGGTGGGATGGGATGTGTTTATTGACTGGAATCTGGATCCGGAGAACCAGTCCGCCCGCTGGTCAAATCTCTATTCGGACCTCATCCTGAGGCCGCGTACCTGGCTGACCCTGCAGTCCCAGGTGCAATTCAACGTGCAGTCGGGGCAGTTTGAGCAGGCGCTCAACACGATCACGCTGAATCCCGGGACACGTTGGAGCGTGGGAGTGAGCCAGTGGTATCTGCGGGAGAGTTACTGGGGAGGAACCGCGGACGAGGAGCCGGGCAACAGCACGTTTTCGACCCGGTTCTATTACCGCTTCAATGAGAACTGGGGTTTTCGGATGTCGCATCAGTTCAATGAAACGGACGGCCGATTGGAACAACAGTATTACACCCTCTACCGCGATTTGCGGTCCTTCACGGCCGCGCTCACCTTCCGGGTGCAGAACCCGTTGGGAGAGCCGGTGGACTACTCGGTGGCGCTGGCGCTTTCGCTGAAGGCGGCGCCGAAGTACGGGATTGGGGAGGATGCGGTGGCGCCCTCCTACCTGCTGGGCTATTGATCATCGCCGGATCCGGTGGAATTGCAGGTGAAACGGCGTGGCGGTTTCCACCTGGATTTCCGCCGTGAAGAATCCGCCGTCCTTGAGCAGTTGGATCCCGGCCAGCGAGGGGCACAATCGCAACTTGAAAGGCTTCCAGTCCCGCGCGCGGCCCAGGGCCGTGCTGAGTCGCTTCACCGTGTGCCCCATAAACGCGAGGGTGGGCATTCCCGCCAATCGGCGGCTCTTCCACAGGATCAACGGCGAATGCAGATGGCCGATGAAGGTTTGTGCAATCAGGTCAATCCGGCTTCTGACGACCGGTTCGTTCCACAAATACGGAAGCGCGGTGGGGTCGTGGCAGAAGAGGAGAATGCGTTGATTGCGGGAAACCGAGTGGAAACCCTCGCGGACTTGCTCCAGGTGCTCTTCGCGCAGGTTCCGCCAGTCGGCTCGTTCCGACTCGAGCATCTCCCTCTCAAAGGCGGGCAGTGCCACCAGGGTGGAGGTGATGCCCAGGCACGCATACGGGCCGATTTCCAATTGCCAAAAGGGAGATAGCCCCAGGTCGCGAGTGACGCGGCGCCAGCTATCCAGGCGCAGCCCGCCTCTTTGTCCAAACATTGAATACTTCCCGAGCTCATGATCTCCAATCAGCGCGTGAAGCCGTTCACCAAAGCGGGCTCGAAGCTTGCCCAGGCATATCCCGGCGCTCTCCAGCGCCGCATCATCGCTGACCCCAACAAACCCGGTGTCGCAGTTGTAGTCGCCCAACGCGAACACATGGTCGTGATCGCCGGGCCGCGCCAGGAACTCGTCCAGAAGATGGTTTTGGTTCAGGGGATTCCGCAACCAGAGGAAACGGCGGTGAACTCGGCACACGGCTCGTTGCCAGGGACTTTCGAGGTCGCGGTATTCATAGTCGTTTCCGCGCGCCTGCTCGGCCGGGCCCGCGTAATGGACATCGCTGAGGATGGCGATGCGCTCGGTTCGGGCCATGACTAACGCAGGTGCCCTGGCCAGGAGTGCTTTCGACCTGGATGGAGCCGGAATGTTCCTCCACGATACGCCGGGTGAGATAAAGGCCCAGCCCGGTGCCGTGTTTTTTGGTCGTGAAGAAGGGCTGGAAGAGATTGGGGATGCTATCTGGGGCGATGCCGACGCCGTTGTCTTTGATGGCGATCCGAACCGCGCGGCCCAGCCCGTCTTCCTGGACGATTTCCGTGGTCAGACTCACATCGCCCTGGGTGGTGATGGCGTCCGCGGCGTTGAGGAGCAGGTTAAGGAACAACTGTTCCAGATGCGTTTCGTCCGCTGAGACCGTGTCCGGGTCAGCCTGCAATGACCGGGTGACGCTGGCCCCGGCCTGCTTGAGCCGCGAGTCGGACAATTGCAGGGCGCGATCGAGAATCTCGTGGGCGGATACACGCTTAAGAGTCTGGGTATCCGGCCGTGCGTACTTCAGCATGCGAACGGCAAGCGTATTGGCTCGGTTCAGTTCGCGACGCACCGTGAGGGCCAGCTCATTATCCGTTTGTTGCTCGATCAGGATATCCGCCATGGTGCTGAGCGCGACCATCGAATTTCGCAATTCATGAGCCAGGCTGGCGCTCAGCAGGCCGAGTCTGGCCAATCGCTCAAAGTGCCGGATCTTCGCTTCCAATGGATTGTGGACATGCACTCCGCGGAGCTGGAGCAGCAGTCCCCGCCGGGTTTCATCCCAAGCCAGGGACGACGCCTCCAGAGTGAGGGTAAGGCCTGGCGTTCCATTCGATGAAATGCGGATTTCCTGAGCGGGGGGTGCGGTGGGGGCATCAAGTGCCTGCCGCACGTAATGCAGGACGGGAGCGGGCAGGATGGTCAAGGGAGCGGGCAGGACGGGCTGAATCCCGAGAAACTTTGACGCAACCGGGTTGAGACAGGTCACCTGGTCGGCGGGGTTGATCACAACCACACCGCATTCAAGACATCCCCGCAGAGCCCCGTCCAGAGTGATGTTTGAATCCACGTTGGATGGTTTAGATGTCAGAGTGAACTGGCCGCACGGATGTTTGCTGTTTCAGCTGACTCGGGGCCGCCGGCCTTTTGTTGTGCATTTGCCGGTTCCAGAAAACCTGTCGTCGGGGGTGGTTGCAAGTGAAAAGGTGTGGCTGCGGTGTGTTCCCGGGTGGTCCGGTGCGCGCTTCGAGGGGCGACTCAGAATGAGTAATTGTAGGTAAACGAGACGAGATGCGCCAGCGGTTCAAGGTTTTCCCCCTGCCGGGCGCTGGAGATGCCGGAAGCATTTGCCGGCTCCAGGAAATCCAGACCATAGATCAGCGCCAGGGAATGCGGCCCGTCCCGCAGGCTCATGGACACGGCTGTCACGTGGTGGCTGGCGTTTGGGAAGGCGCCGGCGGTGATCCCGTCGGGCATGGGATTGTCATAGAACCGGTAGCCAGCGTGGAATGCCAAGGTACGGCTGACCTGCCAGTCCGTGCCCATTCCCAACGTGAGAGTGGTGCGCCAGAGCTGCGGTTCGGACTCGCCCGGACCCGGGGCGCGATCCGAGAAGTCAAGGTCCATGGAATCGAACATGGCGAACTCCAACCACGCCGGGTTGAAGTCGAGTGCGTGCGATGGTGAGATCCAGGTCCTGAGTCCATCCCCGCCGTTTTCCTCAAAGCGCCATCGTGCATATTCAGGAGGAATCTGCAATCCGGATGAGGCTTCAAGCGGTTGGTCGTTGGCCGCATCACTGTCCAGACCGGGAAAAGACGGGTTCAACAGCACTTCAAGTCGCGGTTTGGCAACATGGATCCCGGCACTTGGCGCAGCGAGCGCAGATGGCCGTGGTGTGGCGTGGAATCGAAATTGGTGCAGCGATATCAGCGCGCTTGCATCCGCCAGGCTGGAGACAGTGTTGATCGCCTGAGTGCCGGTGCCATAATGCGCCACGGGCCCGGTTTGGTTGTGGTCAGAGGGCAGCGAGGTCCGCGCCCAATCAGACCAAGTTCCTGGCCAAGACTGGGTGTCCCGCGACGACCCGGTGGCGGGTGCCAGCCGCACCGGCACCATGCGATGCGAGGTTTCGGCGGCACGGGCTGCCAGGTCATCGGCGAGCAGGTTCACGGTGAGACAGCTGAGGACGAGCGGGATTGCAGGGAACAACCGGGGAGTTGGGCGTCTTGGCGGCAGACAACCGCAGCTGCCGGGTCCATGACTGCATCTGTGCTTCCGGTGCATAACGAAGGCGTACTGGGATACTCCTCAAGCACCGGCAATGCCACCGAAGCAACGCCATCAGAAGAGGCGCTCGGGTGGGTCAGAAATGATAGCCGACTGAGGCGGAGAGGGTGGGGGTGAAAAGTCGCCAGCTGCCGTCCACCTGGGGATTCTCAACCTGCCCTTCAATGTCCCGATATGGGCCACCGATGATCTGTCCTGCGATAGCCCAGCTCCAATGTTCACCCTTGTAGCCGATGCCCAAGCTGCCGGTATGAAGATCCGTGTCCGGCACCAACGGGGTAAAATACGCCTCGGGGGTGGAGGCCTGGCTGAAGAAGTAGCCGACGCTGGCGTAATAGCCCTTGCCGAGATTGCGCGTGAGGCCAAACTCGTAAAGCCAGCTCGACTGCCAGTACAAGGGCACGGGCGGGAGGCCTTCGATATCCGCGGTGTTGACCACATCCCAGTCCGTATAATCGAAGTTCACCTCGATATTCCAGTTCGTGGTGGGGCGGAAGGAGACTCCGAAGGTTGCGATCTGGGGAAAATTGAGTTGGGTGGTGGTGTCGAACGCATTGGGGAGGGGAGGCGACGGGGAGAAGGTTCCCTCCCCCTCGTAATTCATTTTCGTGGCGCTGAAGTAACGGGCCCCGAAGGACCACTGCGGGTGCGGTTGCCAAAGCAGGCCCGCGCTGAATCCATAAGCCCAATCGCCGCCCTCAAAGTCGAATTCGTCCTGAGCGATCAAGCCCACCCCCTGCCGCAGATTGGCCGTTGAGTAATTGAATGTCGGTCCCATGGCCATGGACAGGCCTTTAACGGGTTCCCACGCCACCACCGGATTGATCGTAACGAATTGGATCTGCGCCTCGATGCCGGAGTCTCGGAAAGGGGCGTCACTCGGCCATTTCATTCCCAATCCGAACGGAGCATACACCCCCACGCCAAACGAAAACTGGGTGTTGGTCGGCGAAAAGACATAGTGCAGCTGGGGCACAGGAATGATCTCCTCAATGTTGTCAACATGTGTACCGCTGGACGATTCGTAATCCGCATAGATGTTCAGGTAAAACAGGGATCCCAGTTGCAGATTCTGTCCGTCCAGCTGGGTGATTCCCGCCGGATTGTAATAGATCGCCGCCGGATTGTCGGCTGTGGCGACGAAGGCGTTGCCACGGGCGATGGCGGCGGCATCCTGATTGGGGATGCGTGATCCCAACGCGAGGACATGGGTTGGGGAGAAGGCCAGTGCCAGGCAGACGCCACTAAGCGTGACTGCCGTGTTCCAATGCCTCCGGAATGACTGCTGGATGGCCAGCGTTGTTGGTCTCATCTTTATTTGTTGTTTCCGATTCTTCTCGGACGTTGCCATGGCTCTCCCTGAGGGAATGCTGCTGGAACGTCGTCGGCCATTCAGCACCCCGGGTACCAGCAGGCGCCGGGAAAGGGGTTTCGGTGTGGCATCGAACCTCGATGTCCCTCAACTTGGACGCGCAAGTCTGACCCACGGGGCTGGTTTGGCTTGAAACATGGTTCAGGAACAAAACTCCGGCCCGGTTGATCTGGCCAGCAATACTTGGTTTAATCACACAATGAGCAGTGCATCCGACGGGCATTTAAAGGATTCTCATGTCGTGTTTCAGACCGACAAGGGCGTGGAGTTGCGGGCGGCTCTCCTGTGGGTAACGCGGCACACCGCCACGTTTGAGATCAGGGACATCGGGGTCAGTCCAAGAATCTCTGAGAAGTTTCAAAGCCTCAGGATCGTATACCAGGATCGTACGATCTATGCGGGCGCGGCTGTTGTTCGCGGATTGGTAAGTGCGGGTCTCACCCAGAACTGCGAGGTGCTCCTGAGCGAAGAGGCGTGGAAGGATGCGGCTTCGACCTCGAACTCCAGTGGGTGGGAGCCGCCTTCCCGGGGCTTCGACACGTTCCTGAGCGAATGGCAGAAGCTCTACCGGGTCCTCCCGGAGTACAAGGTGGTGGTTGCCGACATTCACACTTTTCTATTTGATCTGAACCTGTGGCTTCAGCAGGTGGAGATGGAGCTCAATCAGCTGGATCCCTCCGAACGCGGCCGGCACGAAGGGCAGTTTGTGCTTCAGCTGAGAGATTCGGTTGTGCCCGCCATAGAAAACTTGTTCAGTCGTTTTGAGACGGTGGCGGAGCGCATTCCTCCAGACCTGGTGCCGGCGCACCGCAGCTTCTGCAAGCGACAGCTGCATCCGCTGGTTTTGTGCGCCCCGTTCATTTACCGGACCTTTGCCAAGCCGCTTGGCTATGCGGGCGACTACGAGATGATGAACATGATTGTCCGCAACGGGCTTGAGGGAGAATCGTTGTTTGCCAAGCTGGTCAATGCCTACATGCTGAATCAGGCGCCGGCGCATGGCGTCCGTAAACGCGTGGATCTCCTGAGCAACAGGATGATCGACGAGACCCTGCGCGTATCGCGACTTGGCCGGAATGCGGGCATTTTCAGCGTCGCCTGTGGTCCGGCGCGGGAGGTGCAGAATTTCATCTCCCACGACGCTTTGTCTGAACGCGCCGAGTTCTGTCTTCTGGATTTCAATGGGGAGACCTTGGAGCACACCCGCAGCAGGATTGACGAGGTGAAGCGGCGGCACCAGCGCAAGACCCCTGTGGAATTGATCCAGGATTCCGTGCAAAGCCTCCTGAGGCGTGGGTCCAAGGCGGCGGCGCCGGAGCCTACATTTGACATGATCTACTGTTCCGGGCTCTACGACTACCTCAGCGACAGTGTGTGCAAGGCCCTCAACACCTATCTCCACGACCGCTTGCGGCCCGGTGGGTTGATGGTCATCGGCAATTTTGCTCCGAACAACCCCATTCGTCACATCATGGAGCATTTGCTGGAGTGGTTCCTCATCTACCGGAACAGCAGCCAGTTGACCCGGTTGACCCCGGCTCAGGTCAGCGAGACCGACTGCAGGATTGTGGTGGAACATTCAGGAACCAACATCTTCATGGAAATTCGAAAGCCGGAATGAACGCCGCGGAATTCCAGAAGGCGTATAATGATGAGAACAGGCGCGATTATGTCGCGGCTGCAACGCTGGGCACGTTTGTGTCCATGCCGCTCAATCTGTTCTGTTCCATCATGGACTACTTCATGTATCCCGACCGGGTGTGGGTGTTCTTCAAGGCGCGGGTGCTGAGCACCTTTCTGGTGGGCCTGGTCTGGGTCTGGTTCAGGAGTCCGCTGGGAAGGTCCCATCGCCGGCTCTTCGGGGTGACCTGGTTTATGAGTCCGTTGGTCATGATCTTGTGGATGATCTATGCCGCGGACGATCCCAACTCTCCTTATTACGCCGGGCTGAACATCGTGCTGCTGGCAGTGGGGTTGATCTCGCCGTGGACTTACGTTCAAAACCTCCTGACCACCATTTTCGTATTGGCGATGTACATCATCGTGGTGCTTTCGATGCATACGCCCCAGCCTGTAAGTGCGATCATCAACAACACCACCTTCCTGGTGCTGACGGCGGTTCTGGTGGTTTGCGGAAGCGTCGCCAATGCCCGACAGCGCTATCGTGAATTCTCTTTGAGGTATGAGCTGGAGGAGAATCGAAAGATCATTGAGGAGAACAACCGCAAGCTGGTTGAACTGGATCAGGCCAAGAGTCGCTTCTTCGCGAACATCAGCCATGAGTTGCGCACCCCGCTGACGCTGCTGCTTGCGCCATTGGACGCACTGCGAGCGCGTTTTGGGGGTTTGCTTGACCAGGATGGCCAGGAGCTTCTCGTGACCATGAGAGCCAATGGCATGCGGCTGCTCAAGCTGATTAATGATCTTCTTGACCTCGTCCGATTGCAGGAAGGACGCGTCAAGATCGATCGCACTGCTGTAGATGTGGGATCGCTGGTGCGCGCCCTGACATCCAGTATTCACCACACGGCCGCCACGCGTGAAGTAAAGGTGACCGTGGAGATCGAGGAGAATATTCCCCCGGTCCTGCTGGATCAGGACAAACTCGAAAAGGTGCTGTTGAACCTGCTTTTCAACGCTTTGAAGTTCACCAACGCGGGGGGGCAAGTGGCTCTCCGGGTTTTGCGCAAGAATCAGGAGTTGGTTTTCGTCGTCAGCGACACAGGGATTGGGATTTCCCAGGAGGATGTCAGTCAGTTGTTCCAGCGCTTTTGGCAGGCTGACACCTCCTCAAATCGCAGGCATCAGGGAGCGGGCATCGGCCTGGCCTTGGTGCGGGAGCTTACTGAGGTGCAGGGAGGGCGGGTCGAGGTGCAGAGCGAACTCGGCAAGGGAACCAAATTCACCGTGAGTCTGCCATTGCATGAGGCAACAGGGGTCCAGTCGGAGGCCCTGGGATCCGAGAGCGGTGATCCTGCCGCACCAGCCGACAGCACCGATGGTGGGGAGGAAGACAGTTGGCTGCAGAGCCTTTATCGCGAAGCCCAGCTCTCTCCCGCCGAGGGGGAGCGGATGCCCGGTCGCACCGCGCTGTATGCGCGGCCGGGGTTCGCTTCGAGCACGGTTTTGGTGGCCGACGACGAGCCGGACATGCTGAGGTTTATCCGGGCCCAACTGGGAACCGAACATCGAATCATCTCGGCCAGGAACGGACGCGAAGCGGTGGAGCGGGCCCGTGAGTCTCAGCCTTCCGTCATCGTGCTCGACATGATGATGCCGGAGATGGACGGCATCCAGGCCTGCGGTGTTCTTCGCAAGGATGCCGTCACGGCGCATATTCCCATCATCATGTTGACGGCGAGAGCCGATGAGGAGACCAAGCTGGCCGCCCTGGCGGCCGGAGCCAACGATTTTATTGCCAAGCCGTTTTCCGTGACGGAACTGCATGTCCGTGTGCGCAATCTGATGGAGACCCATTTTAGCCGGATGGAACTTTCCAAGCAAAACCGGACCCTGGAGGAGACTCTGGAGATGCTCCGGGAAACCGAGATGCAGCTGCTCCAATCCGAAAAGCTTGCCTCGGTCGGCGAGCTCAGCGCTGGCATGAGCCATGAGGTCAAGAACCCGCTCAACTATGCGCTCACAGGCGTGTATGCCCTCAAGAAACGGGCGGGGTCATTCCCGGAAAGCGAGCGCGCCGAGTATCAGGAGTTGGTGGGCACGGTCGAGGAGGGGGTGCGCCGGGTCATGGAAACCGTGAACACGCTCAGGGAGTTGGTCCATCCCCAAGTGGAGAACCGGCAGGAGTTCCGGGCTGGCGAGGTTGTGGAAGCAGCCCTTCGCTTGCTGCAAGCCGAATGGAAAGGCCGGGTGCTGATCCATCAGTCCATTGCCGAGGGCACGAGCCTGTACGCCAACAAGAGCATGATCTTGCTGGTGTTCCTCAATCTCCTGAAGAACGCGGTTGATTCCCTCCAAGGCGGAGCGTCTAATGCCGATGCTCCTGCCATCTGGATCAACGTGCGCGAAACCGATGGGAGGGTAGTGGTGTCGATTCGCGATAATGGGCCGGGGATTTCAGAGGAGAATCAGGTCAGGGTGTTCGACATCCTTGGCATGGGCGATTCCCTGGAGGAGACCCAGACGGTCAAGTCCGGCTCCCCAAGCCGTGTATTCAAGCACTTTTTCAGCACCAAGGCGCCTGGTGCCGGCATGGGGATGGGCTTAAGCATCTGCCGTCGCATCGTTCGAGCTCACGGCGGCAAGATATCGTTTCGTACGGAACCGGGTGCCATGTGCGAGTTTTTGGTGGACCTGCCTGCACATAAAGTCGTTGAGGCCATGAAATGACGATCGAGAAATCTGACAGTTTTTACGACTACCAGAAGTTCATCATCCTATACGTGGATGACGAGGAGAAGTCGCTTTCCACTTTCAAGAGCGCCTACGGTGGGCAGTTTTCGATTCTCACCGCGTCGGGTGCCGAGGAAGGCCTCAAGTTGTTGCTTGAACACGAGAACAAAGTCGGGGTGCTGATGACGGATCAGCGAATGCCTGGACGCTCCGGTACCTGGTTGCTGGCTGAGGCCAGGAAGAAATGCCCGAACATCGTGCGGATTCTGGTAACGGCCTACTCCGACATGCAGGCGGCCATCGAGGCCGTGAACACGGGCGGCATTTATCGCTACATCACCAAACCCTGGGACCCCTCCGAACTCGAGATGTCGCTGAAGCGGGGCTTGGAATTTTTCATGGTGCGCAAGGAAAGAGATGAGTTGCTGCGGCAGCAGTTGTCCGTCTTTCGAAACGCCATGATCGCCGATCGGATTCTTGGACTGGGGTTTCTGGCGCGCGGCTTGAGTCAGCATATCCGCAATGGTCTGGTGGCGGTCCGGACCTTTCTTGACCTGGCGCCGGAGCGGGCGGGGGTTGAAGGGACGCGAGATCAGGAGTTTTGGAACAACTATTATGTTCTGGCCCAACGACAGGTTGACCGAATTGTGGGACTGCTCCAGGAACTGTGGTCCGCCTCCAACACAGACGGAATTCAGTTCAACGATTCGGTCCAGCTTCGGAATCTGCTCAACAGCGTGATTGAGGCCCAAAGGGACGCGATTCAAGGCAAGAACCTGCAGGTGCTGAACAGTGTGCCGGAAGCTCTTCCCGAGATGAAGGTCGATGCCCCGAGATTTCACAAGCTTTTCGAATTCCTCCTCAAGGACGAGGTGTCCATGTTGCCGGAGGGTTCCCGGATGGAATTCACCGCCCGACATGAGCCGGGGCGAAACGGGGATCCCGACATGGTTGTGGTGCAGTTGACCGATAACGGTCCGGGACTTCCCACAGATCAATTGCGGATGGTGTTCGACCCGTTTGTGGTCCGCAATGACAGTCCATCCGAGTATGGGATCAACCTGATGGCATGTTTCTTCATCGTGCATCATCACGGGGGCAAGATTGAAGCTGAGACGGTGCCTGAGGGAGGCACCAGGTTTACCATCCAGCTGCCGATGAATCCTGAACAGTTCCAGAATCTTCAACACAGCGAGCAGACGCTCCAGCGCATGCTTTTAAACCAGACCGGCTGGGAAGACTTTCTGGGCGGGGAGTAACCAGTTCGGATGATTGCCCGACTTCGTCACGCGCATGGGCTTCGCCCCCAGGGTCCTACGTAATCCAGCGTAAGAGCGCTCAGCAACCTCCGGCATTGAGGTGCGCCGCCGGAATTGGTAAGCCATTCGTGCTGAACCAAGAATGGCTTGACCCTTGAGCAACCGCGTGATTCATATTCCTCTCGTCAGTGCAGGCGGGAAGTGCACTTGTGCGTCGCACCTGAATGACCACTGTTTGGTCGTCATGCGCGGGAAGAGAGCGTTATCCCCAACCGATTCCCAGAAAAACCCCGCGGTTGGGCTTTCGCAAACACTTTGGTTAACCAGGCCAGTGATGCTGTAAAAATGAAGTCTTTGCTCGTACTGGCTGCGCATCCGCAATTTGCCGATGAAGTTCGGGCTGCCCTGAGCTCCATAGATGTGCGTGTGGTGCATCATGTGACGGTTGAGGAGGCGGAACCGTTGCTGATTCACGGGCTTGCGTCAACCTGTATCCTCGATCTGGGCTTGGCCGGGGTGCAGGGGGTATGGACTGTTGAGCGCATTCTGCGCTGGGCGCCGCATTGCCGCATCATTGCCTTCACCGAATCCAGGAGTCCGGAATGGGAAGAGGAGCTCTATTTGGCGGGGGCCTCGCATATCTTCAGCAAGCCCCTTCGCAGCAGGCTCCTGCTGAAGGCCATTCAGTCGCCGGAAGCAGACAGCTTGTGCCCGCCGACTACTGACCAGGTGCCGACGGGTGTAATGGGACTGGTGCCCGCCATCCCGAAGGAGACTGTTGTTCAGAATCAGGGGGACGACCTTCTCTCAGCGATGCGCAGATTTTCGGAGATCCTGACCCATTCCTTGGACGCGGACGCCCTCCTCCGCCAGTTCTTGAATCTTCTGCGGGAGACCATGGGGGTCAACCGCTCAGCCGTGTTCTTAAAGCCCGCCGTGCTCGAGTCGGCTGCTTACAAATCAAGCCGGGATGAGGTGTGGATGAGGGCGGTGTGTGCAGTTGGCGTTTCCCCAAACATTGTCAGCCACTTTGTTCTGTCTCCCGACACCGGTATCGGAGGGCATTTGCTCCGCACAGGCAGGATTCTTCGCCGCCAGTCATTGGATTCGGCGGCGGTTCGTGAATTCGACACCATTGGCGCAGAAGTCGCCATTCCGATCATGGGGCCGCAGGAAATGATCGGGCTTGCCATGTTGGATCGAAGGGTCACCGGGATGCCGCTCTCCAACGTCGAGCTGGAAGCGCTGTTTCACTTGCTTGAGCAACTGGGCCAGGCGATCACCAACATCCGGATGCACGAGCAGTTGGTGGGCAGCAACCAGTTGTTGGGCGATGTGCTCAGGGAGCTCAGCAACGCGTGTGTTGTCGTGGGGCCTGGACTGTCCGTCCTTCATGCCAACAAGGCCGCCCGTCGTCTCGTGGGAGGAGCGGCCCGGCGCTCGGAGGCGCTTGAGTTCAGTGATCTTCCCGAAGTGTTGGGATCGAAGATTTATCAGGTGATTCAAACCGGGGCGGCACTCCCTGCGTTTCGCTACGAGAAGGAAGCCGGTGGCCCGTCGGTCTATAGTGTTTCCATCGTCCCGATCTATTCAGCCACGGATCCCAAAGCGTCCCGCGGACATTCGGCGCTGATGGTGGTGGAAGATCGCACCCAGGCGGAGCAGCTCAAACAGCTCGAGGTGGAAGCGGCCAACCTGAGGTTGGTGAACAACATGGCCGATCGGCTGGCGGCGGAGATTGGAAACGCCATTGTGCCGCTTTCGGTGCACCATCAGCTGTTTGAGCAGCGAATCAAGGAGGCGGAATTCCGAAAATCCCTCCAAACCGTTCTGGGCGATGGCGTCAAGCGAGTCAGCCGTCTGGCCAATCAAATGAGGTTTATTTACGGGAGCACCATTGGAAAGATCGACACGGTGGTGTTGGGCAAGGTGCTGGAGGAGGCTGATGAGGAAGCCAGGGGGTACTTTTCGGCAAAGACGGCTGTTCTTGAGTGTGGTTCCGGGGTCAAGGAACTGATGGTCTCCGGTAGCGCCAGTGCTTTGAAGCATTCATTCTCGGAAATCATCCTAAATGGGTATCAGGCGAGTGCCGGCGATGCCCGGGTTCAAGTGCGCTTGATTCCCGGTTCCAAGGCAAACGGGGCAAACGAGATCGGAATCGAATTTGAAGATGCCGGGGAAGGTTTTTCGGAAGAAGCTGCTCGTCAAGCGGTTCAGCCCTTCTACACCAAGAGAACCTCGGGGGTGGGACTGGGTCTTTCGGCGGCGCGGAAAATTATTGAAGATCACGGCGGCCGACTGGAAATACCCGCCTCTGCGCAGGGCAAACACGGGGTTGTCAGGGTGATTCTTCCGATCAGGCAGCCTCAGGAATAAGTCCTGCTTGGAATCCTAAAGGAGTTGTAGGATTGGGTTCATCTGCCCGTATTGCAGGTGGCTATAAATCAGGAAGATAGTCGAAAATAATCGTTTGACATCCTGAGAGACGATCCTAGGCTTCTTGGCAAGAAAGCGCAGCTCTGCACATAAGCTTATGAAAAACCGGTTTACTTCACGTTTGGGGCTCGTGGCGATGGCGTTCTTGTTAGCCACAGCCGTAACAGCGACAGCTGACACGGATGCCATGACCAAAGCCAAGGTCGTGAGAATCAAAGGCTCCGCCCGGTTTACGACCGGGACCGGGTCTTGGCAGCCACTCAAGGTTGGGGATGTGTTGAATTCAGGAACCGTCATCCAAACAGCAGCAGATTCCAGAGTGGATTTGGTGCTGGGTGATCCAAAAGCCACTGTGAGCAATGCCAGGATAGGCCTCCCATTTGGGAGCGCGACTCCAGGTGGAGATGGGGCAGGGACCGGATTCTCCAGGGTGGACCAGAACTTCGTCCGTTTGATGGAGAACACGGTGCTCTCGGTGGATAAGCTTTCCGCGACCGACACAGGAGCGGATGTCGTCACGGATACCCAGTTGGATCTTCGCGCGGGTAGGATATTTGGCACGGTGAAGAAGCTTTCGGCGGGTTCACGCTACGAAGTGAAGATACCCAACGGCGTAGCCGGGGTGCGGGGAACCATCTACATGCTGAGCTCATTGGGGGATTGCATGGTTTTTGAAGGTTCCATGGCCCAGGCTCTGGTCACCGGAAGTGGTGATACCGTTCGTCGCGTCATCAATGCCAACCAAAGATATGATCCCCGAACTGATCTCATCACCGATCTCAATAGCCAGGAGCGGGCAGAGGGAATCGCTAACACGGGTGGTTCCCAGCAGGTAAAACAAGGCTCCAATCCTTGGGGTCCGGTTCCTCCGAACGGCAAGGACAATCCTTATGTTTCGCCTACGCAAGGTTCGCAAGGACCTCCTCCCGGCAAAGGGCCCAATTGATCCGGCTTGACCGTCTGAGGGAGTTTTCTCGCCAGAGCAGCCTTGAGCCGCTCTGGCGCTTTTCTGTACCCTTCATGTGATTTGCACTCCACCTGGTCCAAAATCGTACCTGCGGTTGCCTTCTTGGTGGTTCTAGGTGGATTCTCCGTCGCCCGCCTGCTTGACGTCCCGGTGTTCGAGCGGTTGGAGCAGGTTTCCTATGATATGAGGGTGCATTCCGCCGAGCGTACGAATGCTCCATGTGCCACCAATTTGGGCTGCATTTTCGTCGATGATTCGACCATCACTGCGGTCAAGAGGGGCGTGTTGGGCACTCGATACGGCCTTCATTGGCCGCGACATGTCTATGGGCGGATTTTGGAGGAGGCATCGCTGGAGGGCGCCAAGGTCATTGCATTCGACGTTTTATTTGGGGAATTACGGGAGGACCAATACGGGTTTAGTCGGGAGGGTGAACTGATTCAGTTTGACCAGGTATTTGCCGACCAGATCAGAACAGGGGCGAATGTATGTCTGGCTTCCGAAAAGGGATTGATGCCGCCGGATCTCTTCCGCACGAATGCTGTCGCGCTTGGGGACATTTCCACCGACAAGGATTCGGATGGCGTACTGAGGAAGGTCAGGGCTTTTCGGGACTATCGGTTGTGGCATCCAGCGTTCAGGCAGGTTGAGATGGATCCCGATTTTGGAATCGATTTGTCCAAGGCGCGAGTCGAGGACCGCGGAATCGTACTCGTCCGGGCGGAGGAGGAGGACATCATTGTTCCGCTGGACGAGAACGGCATGTTCGATTTGGCGGATTTTGGCGGTGATCGTCTGCCATCCGGCATGCCGACAAAGGCGTTGCCGTATACAACCGAGCGGGTTTGGCACATGGGTGTCGTTCTGGCCGCCTACGAACTCGGACTGGATCTGGAACATGCGCAAGTGGACCTCAAGAAAGGGCGAATTGTTCTTCGTGGGGAGGACGTGGAACGAGTCATACCCACCGACACGGCGGGCCGATTCTACATCGATTGGGCCATCCGGGTTAATGATCCCAGATTGAAGCAGGAACCAGCGCTCAACCTGCTCAGGCGCAGCGTTGCACTGGAGACGGGGGCATTGGACCACCCTCCTCGATTCTGGGCTGGCAAGTTGGTTGTGGTTGGATCCACTGCCATCGGGAACAATCTCAGCGACATGGGGGCAACACCGCTCGACCCGAATACATTCCTGATCAGCAAGCACTGGAATGTGGCGAACTCAATCATCATGAATCAATTTATTCGTCGAGGATCACCCGCCTGGGAATTGATTCCCCTGCTTCTTGCTGGCGCCTGCGCTGGCGTTTTCGCCCTTTGGTTGCGTCCGGTGGTCGCCTTTTCGCTCACCCTGAGCTGCCTCCTGGCCTACGGAATACTGGCCTTTGTGCTCTATGCCCGCGAGCGACTCTGGATTCCGTTGGTCATGCCAATGGGCGCGGCCCTGACCCTCTATCTGGTCATCACCACCTGGCGGGTCGTATTCGAACGAAGTGAGCGCCGGCGCGTACGATCCGTCTTCTCGAAGGTGGTCTCTCCCAATGTGGTGTCGGAACTTCTGGGGGCCAAGGCGTTGGCGCTGGGCGGGGCCCGCCGCGAGATCACCATCTTTTTTGCGGATGTCCGAGGTTTCACCGCGCTGACGGATCAGGCCCAGGCGGCCGTGGCTGAGGAGGTGGCGAAGCGCGGACTCACGGGTGATGACGCCAAGGCTCTCTTCGACCAACATGCTGCCGAAACGTTGAGCACCGTGAATCTTTATCTGGCCCGGGTTGCGGATGTCATCAAGAAACACAATGGCACGCTGGATAAATACATCGGGGATTGCGTCATGGCTTTCTGGGGAGCACCCACCTCCAATTCAAAGCACGCCTTGCATTGCGTGCGCGCGGCTATTGACGCCCAGCGTGCGATTGCCAGCGTCAACGCGCTGAGGAGGGAGGAAAACGCGCGGCGGCACGATCCGGCGACTCACCTGCCACTTCTCTCTTTGGGCTCGGGAATCAACACCGGGCAGGCCACGGTGGGGTTGATGGGTTCGGATGCGCACATCTTGAGTTATACGGTGTTTGGCCGGGAAGTGAATATTGCGAGCCGTTTGGAGGGAGTTTCGGGGCGAGATCGGATCATCATCAGCGAGGCCACCTTTGCGCATTTGGAACGGGATGATCCCGCCCTGGCTGCACAATGCGTTGCGCTGGAATCGGTTTCGGTGAAGGGCATTCGCGAACAGGTCCGGATCTACGAAGTGCCGTGGCGTGATCACCCGTCAGAGCAGAAGGCCGGGGAATAGGTTGCGCGGACCCTTATTTCGCTCTCGTCAGCGACGACGAAAAAACCCACGATAGCCTCATGCGCATCGGAATTTGCCCGGGAAGCTTTGATCCATTGACCAATGGTCACCTGGATGTCATCCAGCGCGCCATGAAGCTTTTCGACAAAGTCATCGTGGCGGTTGCGCACAATGAATCCAAGCTGCCGACGTTTACTTTGGAGGAGAGGCTTGATCTTGTCAGGAACGCGGTGAGCCAGTGGCCGAGTGTTCAGGTGGACTCCTTTGATTGTCTCCTGGTTGATTATGCGGAGCAGGTCCGCGCACAGGCGGTCGTGCGCGGTTTGCGCGCGGTCAGTGACTTTGAATTTGAGTTTCAGCTTGCGCTCATGAATCGGCGTTTAAATGAGCGCATCGAAACGATCTTCATGATGCCCAAAGACACCTACACTTACCTAAGTTCGAGAATGATCAAGGAGATCGCACGGCTGGGAGGGGATGTCAGCGCCTTCGTCCCGGTTCATGTTCAGCAAGTCCTGATGGACCGATTATCGGCTCGGAGCGAATGAGAATAACTGTAAACATCCGCCACCTTGAAGAGCATGGGTTGAGTCTGAAGGGGAAGGCCTTGACGGAGGAAATCGAATTGGAGTCCCGGGACGAGTTGATTCAGTTCCACGAAGAGGTGACTTTCGATTTGGAAGCTCAAATGGTTGATGGGGCGGTATTAGTGCAAGGTTCTTTGTCTGTGGGGCTTAGGTGCGAGTGTTGCAGGTGCCTCAAGACATTTGAGTCAGAGGTTCGGATTCTCGATTGGGCTGCTCATCTGCCGTTGAGCGGGGAGGAGGCTGTTGCGGCAGAGAATGATTGCGTGGACTTGACGCCCTTTATTCGCGAGGATATTTTCCTCGCCCTTCCGCAGCACCCGCTGTGCTCAGGGGATTGCAAGGGGTTGCTGCGAGAATCAGGCCGCCGCAAAGAAGAATCCGATGATTCGGGCACGGGCATGGCCGGGAGTTCGGCTTGGGCCGATCTGGACAAACTGAACCTTTAGATATCTTTATTACACATTATGGGAGTACCCAAACGAAAGCCCTCGCGCAGCCGCCAGCGGATGCGTCGTGCCTACAACAGCGCCATGACGCTGCCCCAGTTGGGCGTGTGCCCTCAGTGCGCGGCGCCTTATGTTCCTCATCGTGTCTGTCCTGCCTGTGGGTTCTACAAGGGGCGACAGGTTGTTTCTGTGACTGCGGGAGCTTGA
>JALOTU010000235.1 GCA_025457725.1 Verrucomicrobiota bacterium | reverse complement strand
CAGCAGCAGCAGACCCAGCAGTTTGCTCAGCAACCGGTAGTTCATGCAGCTTTCAGCATCAGGTGAACAGCTGCACAAACTGCCGTTTCGCCTTCACGGAGACCACGGCATAGAGGGTGTCGCCCGCCGCCAGCTGATCCTCCGCTCCCGGTACCCGTGCTTCGGATCCGTGCAGCAAAGCCACCAGGACACTGCCCTCCGGCCAGGGCACGGCCGACACCTTGCTGCCGGCCAGCGCGCCGGAGGGTGGCACCACCGACTCCAAAACCTCCGCATCGTCCCCCAGCTTGAGGACGGTGTTGGTGCGCTCGGGCGTGATGTAACGCAACAGCTCCCGGTTGGTGGCCTCGCGTGGACTCACCGCCGCGTGAATCTGGCTGTTGCGCGAGATCACATCCGCGTAATCGCTGCGGTGGATCAGCGTGAGACAATAGCGCGTTCCCAGACTCTTGGCCTGCAGGCAGGTCATCACATTGTCCTCGTCGTCCTCCGTGGCGGCGATGAAGAAATCCGCGTCACCCACGCGCTCCTCCTTGAGTTGTTGCACCGAGGTGGCGTCGCCGTTGATGACCACGGTGCGTTGCAGGTTTTCCGACAACTGACGGCAGAGCGCCGGATTCTTCTCGAGGATGCGGACCCGGTAGCGATGCCCCTCCAGCATCTGGGCCAGGGCGAAGCCGTACTCGCCGCCGCCGAAAATGACCACGCTGATCTCGCTTTCGGGCACGATGTTCGATTGAAACCGCGGGAGCAGTCCGGACAGTTCGCGGGGAGCGCCGAACAGGGTGATCTGGTCGTCCGCCTCCAGCACGTCCTCCGCCGTGGGGATCAGCAGCTGTCCCTGGCGGCGGATGGATCCCACCCGCACCCCCGTGGGCAGGCCGAGGTTCTTCAGCGACTGGCCCACCACCGGCCTGTGCTCGGAGATCCGCACCTGCTGGAGCTCGATGTTTCCGCGGGCGATCTCCTCCACGAGCAGACGTTCCGGATTGCGCACATGTTTGGCCAGCTCGATGGCCGCCAGCCGCTGCGTGCTGAAAAGGTGATCGATCTGGAAATGCTTCCGCAGATCAAACAGCCAGGAATCCCGCTGCAACTTCGCGTGAAGACGGACGATGGTGCGTTTGGCCCCCAGGGCCTTGGCCAGGGAGGCGGCCACCAGATTGGCATTGTCGTCCCCCGACAGTCCGAGAAAGAGGTCCGCCTCGGCGGCATTGGCCTCCGCCAGCGTCAGCACGGAGGATCCGTTGCCGCACACCAGCTGCGCGTCGAGCCGTTCCTCCAGCTCGTCCGTCAGCCTCTCGGAGGATTCAATCAACGTGAGACTGTGCTGTTCGTTGCTGAGCAGGTCGGCCAGGTGCTGGCCCACCGCGCCCATGCCCAAAATGACTATGTTCATCGAAGGGGGGATTTCGGTCGTGGCCCGGCCACAGCCTCCATCCGGTGGCATCGTTGAGGAATCCCGCCGGATTGGCAACTCTCGGGTTGCCCGGCCCCCCTCGCCAGTTGACGCATGCTTGTCAACAGACTGCCGCCCGGCATCCTATCGATGAACAGCCCGGTTGAAATCATCCCCCTCGCCCGCACACGGTCCAACGTGCGGCGGTTCCTGCGCGTCCCCTACCAGATCTACGCCAACGATCCGCATTGGGTGGCGCCCTTGTTGATGGATGTGGAGAAAGTCTTCGCCGACACCAACCCGCTGTTCGAGCACGCGGAAATGCAGCTTTGGATCGCGCGCCGGGACGGGCGCGATGTCGGTCGCGTTGCCGGAATCCTCGAGGACCTGCACAACCGGACGCACAACGACCAGGCCGCGTTTTTCGGCTTCTTTGAATCCCTCAATGACCGGGACCTGGCCGGCGCTCTGTTCGGCGCGGTCGCCGAGTGGGCCCGCGCCAAAGGCATGAAGCGCCTGCTGGGGCCGATGAACCCCACCACCAACGACGAATGCGGATTGCTGGTGGACGGATTCGATTCCCCGCCGGTCTTCATGATGACCTACAATCCCCGCTACTACGCGGACCTCATCGAATCCTGGGGTTTTGCCAAGGCGAAGGATCTGCTGGCCTACGATTTTGATCTCGCCAACACGCCGATGTCGCGTTTCGAGCGCATCTGGTCGAAGTTCCAGAAGCGCGAGCCGGAGATTCGGATTGAGCCGGTCCTCAAGCGGACCCTCCGAACCCAGCTGCTCCAGATTCAGCAGATCTACAATGAAGCCTGGGAGAAGAACTGGGGGTTCGTGCCCATGACCGATGCGGAGATTCACTTCATGGCGGCGCGATTGAAGCCGCTGCTGGTGGAGGGCCTCACCCAGATCGCCTTGAAAGGGGAGGAGCCGGTGGGATTTCTGCTGGCGTCCTCCGATTTCAACGAGGGCTTTCAACCGCTCAGAGGCCGGCTGCTTTCGCGGGGTCTGCTCCAGGCATTGCCCTACCTGCTGCAGCGGAAGGTGCCGCGGTATTGCCGCGTGCTCACCTTGGGCGTGAAAGCCTCGTATCGCGGGCGCGGCATCGAGGCCGCCATGCTGACGCACGGTTTGCGCACCGGTTTCCGGCTGGGTTTCCAGCGGATCGAATCGTCGTGGATCCTGGAGGACAACACCGCCGTGCAACGCGTGATCGAACTGTTCGGCGGCAAGGTGTACAAAACCTACCGGTTGTACGAGAAACCCGTTTGAGACCCGACGGGGCGAAGCCGGGCTTCACTTAGGAACAATTCAATAGCAACCACCGAGGGACACGCATTCGCGGATCCGGCAAGCAACGGATGCGTTTCCATCTCCACTGGCTGGCGAACCGTCTGGTTCCCCCAATCCCAGCCCCACGCATAAACATCTTATCCGTGTTGATCGGTGTTCATCCGTGGTTAAGAAAACTCCGTCTGAATTGTTGCGCTAAGGGCTGATCTTGAGCCGTTCCGCCTGCTCGCCGGCTTCCATCATCACCCCTTGTTCCTTGAAGGTTTTGAGCATGAAGTGGGTGGCGGTGGCGTTGACGCCCTCGATGGTGGCCAGTTTCTCCGCCACGAACTGCGCCACCTGGCGCAGGGAGTGACCTTCCACGAACAGCAACAGATCGTAGCCGCCGCTCATCAGGAACAGCGAGGTGACCTCGTCAAACTTCGCGATGCGCTCCGCAATGCGATCGAAACCGCCCTCCCGTTCCGGCTGGACCTTCACCTCGATCACGGCCTTGACCAGGTCCGTGTCCACCCGGTCGTCGTTGATGACGGCCTTGTAGCCGAGGATGACCTTGTCGTCCTCGTAGGCCTTGATGCGGCGCCGGACCTCATCGACATCCAGGTCGAGCATCTTGGCCAGTTGTTCATGCGAGCGCAGGGCGTGTTCTTCCAGCAGTGTGAGCAGCGGATCCATAACGGGCCTCAGGGTAGGCGGCGCCCGGCTGCTGGCAAGCTTGGCTTGATCTGCGGCGGCACGTTGGTACGCTGGCCCACGCTGTGTCCAAAGCACCCCAAATCAAGCGTGATTTCATTGCCGACCACGTGCGCACCATCCCGCGCTCGGGCATCCGTGACTTTTTCGACATCGTCCAATCGATGGACAACGTCATCTCCCTGGGGGTGGGCGAGCCCGGGTTCGTCACCCCCTGGCACATTCGCGAGGCGGGGATTTACGCCCTGGAACGGGGCCGCACCAGCTACACCTCGAACTACGGGCTTCTCAAACTGCGGCGGTCCATCGCGCGCTATCTCTCGACCGATTACGGTCTGAGTTATGATCCCGCCAATGAAATTCTGGTGACGGTCGGCGTCAGCGAGGCGATGGACATTGCTTTGCGCGCCATCATCAATCCGGGTGACGAGATTCTTTACCACGAGCCGTGCTACGTGAGCTACCATCCCAGCATCGGGATGTGTCAGGGCGTTCCCAAGGCCATTGCGACGAGGGTGGAGAATCAATTCTCGTTGACGGCTGCTGATGTGGCGGCGGCCATCACCCCCCGCACCAAGGCCATCATCCTGAGTTTTCCCACCAATCCCACCGGCGCCACGCTGGGGGCGGAGGAGGTGGCCAAGATCGCCCGACTTTGTGTGGAACACGACCTGGCGGTCATCACCGATGAGATCTACAGCGAGCTGACCTACAACGGCGTGCGCCATGCCTCCATTGCCGCCGAGCCCGGCATGCGGGAGCGCACCATCTTCCTGCACGGTTTTTCCAAGGCGTTTGCCATGACCGGATTTCGCATTGGCTACGCCTGCGCTCCCGCCGGCCTGTTGGAAGGCATGTTGCGCGTGCATCAATACGCCATGATGTGCGCGCCGATTGTCAGCCAGGATGCCGCCATCGAGGCGCTCGACCGGGGAGCCGAGGACGTTGTTCGGATGCGCGAGCAATACAAGTTGAGGCGCAACTTCATCGTGAAGTCCTTCAACGAGCTCGGGCTTGCCTGTCATCTGCCTCAGGGTGCGTTCTATGCGTTTCCCTCGATCAAGACCACCGGGTTGAACGCGCGGGAGTTCGCCGTGAAACTGCTGGAGCAGCACCGCGTTGCGATGGTGCCCGGAACCGCATTTGGTCCCAGCGGGGAAGGGTTCATGCGCGCCAGCTACTGTGCCGCCATGGAGGATCTGGAGCAGGCCGTCGAACGGATTGGGAAGTTCCTCAGGAACGTTTAGAGTCTGGCCGCCGATCCGACCTCGGCGCGCCCGGTGTCTGCTTCCATCCCGTCCAGGACCAGGCTCTGCACCTCGCCCTGCCTGGGCATCCCTGCGAGAGGTGGGTTGGCCGGGTTGCAGGGGCCGCCAGTTGCGATTTCCCGAATTGGCCCGATAATGGTCGCCGGGTTGGAGGGCCGGGCGATGGCGGGAATGGAGCCGTTTCGCCAGTGCTCCAACTGAGAACAAACATGCAGACACTTGTAGCGGAACATCGTGACACGGAAACCTTCGCGCGGGTGGCTGAGTTGCTTCCGGGATGGGCGGACGTTCCGCTCTACCGGGGCCGACAGCCCCGGCTGGACACCATCCCCGGCGCGGAGTGCCCCCGATGCGAATTCCTGGAGCTTCCCTTTGTAACCAAACGGGAGATGCGGGAGAATTTCCCCGGCAACTTCCTGCGGTCCGGCCAGGTCCTGGGCCGGTTGCTGGACCTGGAACTGGTGGAATTGGAGTACACCTCCGGCACCTCCGAGGAGCGTGTGCCCGTGCTGCTGGGCCGCGACTGGTGGCCCCGGCAGGAGGAAGCTGCACTCCGGTTGAATCGAACCGTTGCCGGGGTGCTGGATCGGTGGCCCGGCGCCCGGCGCGCCACGCTGACCACGCCGAACTGCAACGGGCTGGTCTGCGATTCCGCCGCCCGGCAGCGCTCCGAGCGCACGCATGGCTCGACGCTTTACGTGAACCGCTCCCGCATCCCGTTTCTGCAGGAGGAAAGCGAGCTGGCCCGCATGGCGGGGGAGATCGGCGACTGGGCTCCCCAATTCCTGGATTTGGATCCCGTGCATGGCGCTTGGTTTGCGCTCTACTGCGAGCGCGAGGGCATTCGATTTCCCTCCCTGCAATTCCTGCTGGTCAGCTACGAGTTTGTGAGCACCGCGCATCGACGGATCCTCGAGCGGGTGTTCCAGGCGCCGGTCTTCAATCTCTATGGCTCGACCGAGACCGGCCACCTGCTGATGGAGGATGAGCACGGGCGGATGCAGCCCAGTCGCACGCACGCCTATCTGGAGGTGGTGGAGGTCGATGCGCGCGGGGTGGGGAACCTCGTCGTGACCACGTTGACCAACGAGTACATGCCGCTGCTGCGCTATCGCATCGGCGACCTGGTGGAGCCGCGGCGCGAAGGTTGGCTTGTGCATGGCCGGCATCGCGACGCGCTGCCTTCGGACGACGGGCGGCGGGTCACCACCTGGGAAGTGGATCAGTGCTTCACCGGTGTTGAAGGCGTGATGCACTATCAACTCCGGCAGCAACCAGACGGGCGTTGTCGATTGCGTTTCGTGCCCGAGGGAGGCGGCCCCGGGGGTGGGGACCTGCGGGCCCTGGCGTCGAGGCTGGAGGCGTTGCTGGGATCCTGCAGCCCGATCCAGGTCGAGTCCGTGGACAACCTGCCGCCAACGCCTTCCGGCAAATACCGGCTGACCCATCCGGCAACGTGATTGTCGGAAAACGCCCGTTGCGGCCTGCTCTTCCCGGGTGTCAGCTCAGCGTCACAGCCCCCACCGTCCGGGCGATACCGCTTGTGCCTGCCTGTCGGTCGTGTCTCATTGTCGGGAAGGGATTGGTCGTCGCGCGGCGACGACCCCGACCGCGTTCAGCGGACGGAATCAGGCCTTGCAACCCTCTGTTGCACCGCTGGACGCGGCGCGAGGCGTTC
>JALOTU010000234.1 GCA_025457725.1 Verrucomicrobiota bacterium | reverse complement strand
GGGCACATGGATGAACTGGTTGTGCAGGTATCCGATCACCAGTCCGGTCTTCCCCGCCATGCCGGCGTGCACCGCGTGCCGGGCGAATTGATCGCAGAGAATCGCATCACCGCAATTGGCCATGCGGCTGCGGATCTGGTAGCTGGGGTCCAGGTAGCGGAAAACCACGGGCACGCCCTCGGCCTTGAAATAGGCCTCGATCCGTTCACGCAGGAAACCGCCGATTTCCTGCAGCACGATATTGCCGGAGGAATCGGTTTTGCCGGTGTCGCCCGGGATCAATTCCTGTCCCGCGCCTTCCGCCACGACGATCACCGCGTGCCTGCGTCGCAACACGCGTTCCTTGAGCGCGACCAGAAAGCCCCCGGGCCCCTCCAGGGCAAACGGCACCTCGGGGATGAGGCAAAAGTTGACGTCCTGACTGGCGATGGTGGCGCCGGCCGCGATGAACCCGGCGTGGCGCCCCATGAGCTTCACCAGGCTGATGCCGTTCTCGACACTGTGCGCCTCGGTGTGCGCGGCGTCGATCACCCAGCGGGATTCCTCGAGGGCGGTCATGTAGCCGAAAGTGCGCGTGACGTAGAGGACGTCATTGTCGATGGTCTTGGGCACCCCCGTCACGGCCAGGGGATGGCCGCGCTTCCTCGCTTCCACGTAGAGGTCATGCGCGCCGCGTTGGGTGCCGTCGCCGCCGACGCACAGCAGCAGGTTGACGCCGCGCCGGATGAGGTTGTCCACGGCGATCCGGGTGTCCACCGGGCCGCGCGAGGTGCCCAGCATGGTGCCGCCTTCCTTGTGGATGTCCTCGACCAGATCCGCGCTCAGCAACAGGGGTTCTTGTCCCCGATTGGGATCGAGTCCGGCGTAGCCATTGCGAAAGCCGATCACCTCCTGCACGCCATACCCGTAGGTCAGTTCGAGGAACGCGGAACGGATGACGTTGTTCAATCCGGGGCAGAGCCCGCCGCAGGTCACGATGCCCGCCCGGGTTTTCGCCGGATCAAAGAACAATTTCTCGCGACGGCCCGCCAGTTCGAAGGTGAGCGATTCCGGCTCCGGCTGGCTGTCGACTGACCTGCGGATGACCGCCGGGAGGCGGAGTTGGTCGCTGACAAAGTGCTTTTCCGGTGAAGGGAACCGGCATTCCCCGAGTGTCGTGATCTCCATGGATCACAGTGTTGAGGCCGGGAAGCCGACAGGCAAGTTTACGTTTCGGCCCGGCGCGCGTCTGGCGCGCAGGAGGTGGAGGACGCCCCCGCCGACGGGTGCGGACAGCAAGACGCCGCAGGGGTGCCCCTGCGGCGTTCGAAAGGATGGGGTCCGGGCCTAATCGTTCGTCTTTGCTTTGCGGGCTTCCTCCTCGAGACGCTTCAGGTCATCCGCCTTGATGGTCTCGATCTTGGCGCCCTTCTTCATTTCCTCGGCGGAGGGAACCTTGATGATATCGCTGGTGATGGGTTGCGGCTTGGTGACCTCCAGCAGTTCGACCTCGAAGATGAGCGTGGAACCCGGCTTGATCTTGTCGCCCTGCGGACGGTCGCCATACGCCAGGTCGGAAGGGATGAACAGCTGCCACTTGTCGCCCTGCTTCATCAGTTGCAGGGCTTCCGTCCAGCCCTTGATCACGCCCGTGACCCTGAACTGGGCGGGCTGACCGCGATCATAGGAGCTGTCGAACACCGTGCCGTCAATGAGCGTCCCGCGGTAATTGACCTTGACGGTATCGTTGGGGCCCGCTGATTCACCGTCGCCCGAGGCAAGCACCTTGTATTGCAGGCCGCTTTCCAGGGTGACCACGCCTTCCTTGGTGGCGTTTTCCGCCAACCAGGCCTGGCCCTCCTCCTTGTTCTTGGCGGCGGCGGCGGCCATTTCTTCCTGGTGCTTTTGGAACAGGGCTTGTTGATATTCCTGGAGCGCCTGGCGGGCCTCGGTTTCCGTCATGGCCGGCTCCGTGCCTGACAACAGATCCTTGATGCCTCGGGCAATGATATTGGGATCCACATCATACTGCTGATTCTTAAGGTTCATGCCAATGTTGTAGCCGATGGCATAGCTCACTTTGTCCTTCTGGCTGGTGAGCGGGGGGCTGTCAGTTTGAGCCTGAAGGCAGGCGGTTGGCAGAACCAGCGATAGCAAGAGCGCGATTTTATGTTTCATGGTTTTGTGTCGATTTGGCAAAAGTCAGGCGACTTGTATTATCGGGTCTTCGCCGGATGTCCAGCCAGAACCGGCGGAAGCCCAAGTCGGATCGATGCAATTCAACTCCGCGGAACCACGAATGGACACCGATGGCTGTTTGGGAAGAACCACGGTGGGAATCAACTCCGTAACAATTTGAAACTCAAAACCCATCCGCCGCGTTCCCGCCACGGCGGGACTACGACCAGAGGCGCGGTAATTTGGGACAGAAATACGACGACAGCCCGGCACAAACCCTCAAACCGCTACGACGCCAATTTTTCGAGTTACCAGGGGGACATTCTCATGGAGTTCCGACAATTCCGGGAATTGAATTGCGAGTCCGGACCCCATCCGACACATTGACGGCCTCCGGCGGAGAGGTGGCAGAGTGGTTGAACGCGCACGCCTGGAAAGCGTGAACAGGCTAAAACCTATCGGGGGTCCGACTCCCCCCGTCTCCGCCAGCCATTTGGATTGTCCACGAATAAATGTCCGACGTCGCGAAGGATGCCAGGCATCCATTGGTGGTCAGCACCGCTCGAGCTTGCGCCCCGCCGTCTTGTCGCCGGAGGCGGCGGACGGTCCCGAAGGTCGCTTCCTGAGTGAACTGGCCCATCTGAGAAACCACGCGTGAAGCACACTCTCACCGCCATCGCGGCCCTGATCTCCGCCGGACTGCTGGCCGGCTGCGGCAACATTCACCGCCATGGCCTCGCCCCGGCGCGGGCGCAGCAAATCGAACAGGCCTCCGCGTGCCATAAGCCCCGGCTGACGCCGGAACTGGAGGATCGGATCCTGGCACTGAATCCCACCAACGTCACGGCGCAGGATGTCTCCGAGGTTCTCTCGCGGGCGCCGGCGCCGCGGGTGGTGAACATCCACGGCGGCCTGGCCAGCGTGATCCCCCGCATGACTTCGTTCTCCGAATTCCTCATCGGCATGGGCTACCCGGCGCTCAGCCTCACCAACCCGGGCGACGGCACCTACAGCTTCAGCTGCTACGAAAGCAGCGAGAAGATCGCGGGCGTGATTGCCTGGTATTATGAAAAGGAAGGACTGCGCCCGATGATGGTGGGCCACAGCCAGGGCGGCTTCCAAGCGGTCAAAGTCCTTTACCAATTCGCCAGGCAACCACCCGCCCGACTGCACGTCTGGAATCCGTTGACGTGGGAGGAGGAGGAGCGATGGGAGATCGTTGATCCCCTGACCGGGGAGAACCGCCCGGTGATCGGTCTTCAACTGCCCTACGTCACTTCGGTCGGCGCGGGAGGATTGACGCGCCTCATGCCCAACCAATGGGACATGACCGGACGCCTGCGCAACATTCCAGACTCCGTCGAGGAATTCACGGGCTTCTGCAAGGGACGGGATCTTCTCGGCGGCGATTTCCTCGGCTACGGCGCGATCAATCATTACAAGGCGATCGGCTCGGCGGCGGTGCGGAACGTCTGGCTGCCGACGAAATACAGGCACGGCGAGATTCCGAACACGAAACACCTGCTCGAAAGCCAGCCGATGAAGGATTGGATCAACAACTACCGGCCGGCGCCGGAGCCGATCGTCACGCCGGAACTGGACGTTCAGTTCAATGCCGACAGCTCGCATATTCTCTGGGCGGCGGATGTGTGGTTCAGCATCAAAAAGCACTGGGTGCTCGAACTGCAACGCCTGATCCGCGCCCGACGCGCCCATGCCCATGACCGCTGAGGAACTTCAATTGCGCCGCATCGTCGTCTGCGCCTCCGGCCTCATCTACTGGGGCGGGGTCTGGATCCAAGCCCGCCGTATCCACAGGCAGATCGGGCGCTCGCCGAACCTCAAGCCGCGCGGACTGAGGGAACAGGCGCTCTGGTTGGGCTGGTTCGTGGTGATTGCGGGCTGGGTGGGCCAGCCGTTCCTGGTCGAGGACGGGACTTCGAACCCATTCCTGGTTCTCCATCACGGACTGCTCTCGCCCGCCGTTTTGATCCCGGGCATCGCACTCGTCCTGCTCGGTTATGCCTGCACGCTGTGGTGTTACGCCATCATGGGCAACGCCTGGCGGATCGGCATCAACGCAAAGGAAAAAACCGCGCTGGTCCGGCGCGGCCCGTTCCGGCATGTGCGGCATCCCATCTACCTGTTTCAAATCGTCATGCTGGCCGGCGCGGCGCTGCTCCTTCCAAACGCGGTCTCCTGCTTCATCCTGGCGCTCCACTGCGTCTGTGTGCTCTTCAAGGCAGCCGACGAGGAGAAATACCTTGCAACCGTTCACGGTGCGGCCTACCGCGGTTACACGTCCGTCACCGGGCTGTTGCTGCCGCGGTTCTTTCGGAGCCGCCCACGGCAGAAATAGCGGCTGCGCTCGGTGGTTTCCGACGGGAGGGATTTGATTCACTGACAATGTTCTCCACCTGGAGCGGGGCTTCAAGGTGAGGATTCCGGGCGGCAGGATCGTGGAGGAGGCGCGGGGCGACCCGGCGGCGACGCGCGCCGCCGGAAGCCCGCAGCCCGCCGGAGCAACCGGCCGCGCCCACGGAAAATGTGGGTCAGCCATCCTGGCCGGCATGGGGCCGGGCGTTGCGGTCAATCCGGGGCAGCCTCGGTGCCGGCCTGGTGCACCGCAGGGATACAGGTGTTGCCTATGGTCATCAGGATCTCGGGCCCGTCTGAATGTCCGTAG
>JALOTU010000233.1 GCA_025457725.1 Verrucomicrobiota bacterium | reverse complement strand
CGGACGCGTGTTTGAATCGGGGGCCAGCTTTGAGATCGGCGACATCCGCGTGGACAGTTTCAGCATCCCCCATGACGCCCAGGATCCTGTGGGTTTTCTGTTGCGGACGGATGCGGGTAACATTGGTTTCCTCACCGACCTTGGCCATGCCACCAAACTGGTGATCGAGCGGGTCCGTTGCGCCAATGTGCTGATGCTCGAAGCGAATCATGATCTCAAGCTGCTGCAGGACGACCTGCGGCGCCCGTGGAGCCTCAAACAACGCATCCTCGGCCGACATGGCCACCTCTCCAACGACGCCGCAGCGGATACCATCGAGCAAATCGTATCGGAAAACCTGCGACACCTCTACCTGGGGCACTTGAGTCGCGACTGCAATCGACCCGAACTCGCCAGTCAAACGGTGGGGGAACGGCTCCAGCGGGTCGGAGCCGGTCATGTGCGGATCGAGGTCACATTGCAGGACGCACCGGCACCCACCCTGGTCCTTTAGGACCAACGCATGCATGCTCCAGATACGGCAGATTGATTCGTTGGACCACCCGTCACTGGCACCGTATCGCACCATGCGCCGGGCCGCGGAGCACGTGCAGCAGGGGATCTTTGTCGCGGAAGGAGACAAGGTCGTGCATCGCCTCCTGGAAAACCCGGAGCTCGAGATCGTCTCACTGCTTGTTCCCCCCGGATGGATGGAGACCCATGGGGCGATGGTCGAGTTGAAGAAGCAGCCCATTGAAGTGTTCATCGCCGAGAAGAAGGTGCTCGAAACCCTGATCGGCTTTCCGATGTACCAGGGCGTGCTCGCGGTGGGGAGAATTCCATCCCAGCCCTCGCTCGAGTCTGTTCTGGAGGACACCCCCAGGCCGCGGCTGTTTCTCGCCGCTGATGCGCTGGCCAATGCTGCCAACATGGGCGCCGTGATGCGGAACTGCGCGGCGTTCGGGGTGCAGGCCATGGTCGTTGGCGAAACCTGTTCACCCCCGTGGATGCGTCGGTCGGTGCGCTCCTCCATGGGCGCCATCTTCGATCTCCCCATGGTGGAGACGGATCGGCTTGTCATGACGCTGGGGCACCTGCGGCAGGCCGGCCTCCATGTGGTCGGGGCCCACCCGCACGCGGACGGACGATCGCTGGCCCAGGTGGACCTGCGTCGGGACGTGTGCATCGTGGTGGGCAGTGAGGGGACTGGGCTGCGAGCTGAGGTACTGGCCGCCTGCGACGAACACGCCGCCATCCCCATGCAATGCGGCGTGGATTCGCTCAACGTCACCTGTGCCTCGTCGGTGTTCCTCTACGAGGCCAACCGCCAGCGGGGGAAAGGCTGAGTGGCGGCCATGGGGGTCTTCCGCGGACCGCGGGCGACACCCACCTCAATTGAAGGTGCTGGCGAAGAACTGGCGCCCCTCGGGCGTCACCGCCCACAGGTTCAACGGCGACACCGCATCCTTGTACTTCAAGTATTTGACGCTTCCGTCCGCCATCCCGTAGTTGGATCCGCCATCGCCGCCCTTGGCCGCGCCCGCATGCCGATTCCAGGACACCTCGGTGATGTCGTTGCCCAGGACATTTTCCTCCCAGCGACTCCCCTTTTCCTCCAGGTCGCAATAGAAATGACCGGATTCCGTTTCCTTCTCCCCGAACATCACCGTCTCGCTGGGGAACTTGATCATGCTCTCCTTGAACCCGTAAGCCTCTCCTCCCAGAAAAGCCTTGAATTCCGCGCTATCCCTCCCCCCCAGCGCGACAGCGATGTAATCATTCCATCCGTTTATCAGGTAGCTCCGGGGCGCCACATCCGCTTCCACCCCGGCCCTGCCACCGCTGCGAGCCTCCAAGGAATCCGAAGGGCAATGCAGGAGTTTCAGGTTCCGATAGCCATCCCGGATCTGGGTGGGCCACCGCTGGTTGCTGTTCCGCGAGGGAAAGAGATCCCTGTTATCCATGGCATACATCTTCACCGCCAGGCCCAGCTGCCGGAGGTTGTTGTTGCAGGAGATGCGTTTGGCGGATTCCTTGGCCCGCCCCAGCGCCGGCAAGAGCATGCTGGCCAGGATGCCGATGATGGCAATCACGACAAGAAGTTCGATCAGCGTGAAGGCGGCGGTTCCGTAAGTGGCCTGTAAGCGGTGGCGGCAGGCCAGAGATTTAGGGCAGGATTCAGTTTTCATATCAGCTCCTGAGTGTATAGGACGGATCCAAGGCCGGAATTGTTTCACAAAAGACCAAAATAATTGCTGCACCCGCTCCACAATCGAATAGGGTGCCGGTCGGCGCGTCCATCTGAATGCGATTATGGACAAAAAACAGATTTCCCTCCTCGGGCTGGCAGTGCTGCTTGTGGCAGCAATGATCTACCTTTCCAGAGACTGGTTTGCCCCGGAGGATATTCAAATACATTTGACCATCCGACCCAACCGTCTTTCGGACAAACAGCAAAACAGACTGGGCCCGGCAGTCAAGAGCCAGCCCTATACCGCCACCTTCTTCTTCGAGCGCAAATACCGTCTGAAATCGGTCAAACTGGTGCGTGTCGACGAAATCGAGACCAACCGTTTCGCGCATCCGCTCTGGGAACTGACGACCTCGTCCAACTCGGTTCCGACCAAATCCCTCACCTACGGCGTTCCAATTCGCGGCATGCATCCCGCCGTCAAGGGCGCGCAAGCGGAGGTGCTCGAACCCAGGGTTCCCTACCGGTTGTTGATCAACGCCGGCGGACAGGACGCCAGTTACGACTTCACGCTCGGCCAGAAGTGAGAGGAGGCGATCTGCCGGCCTTCCGGACATTCCACTTGCCTCGCGGGGGTTCGGGATTAGTTTGCCCGCCGTATGCGACTGGATCTGAAAACTGGATTGCTCATGGCTGGATTGCTCACCACCCTCCCCTGTTCCAAGGCTGAAACCCACCTGCACCCCCTTTCCTATTACCAAGAGCTGGCGGAAAAATATCATTCCCGGCTTGCCGTGCCCATCCTGGAAACCAGCCCCGCACAAATTCAAGCGGCAGTGGACAAAGCCATCGGGTCGGCGAACGGCAGGCTGGACGAGATCGGCGCACTGGATCCGGCGGAAACGACCTTCACCAACACGGTGCTGGCCCTGGACGACCTGTTCTATGACGCCGGCCTGGTCGGAAACCGGCTCGGCCTGATCAAAGAGACCAGTACCAATGCCGCTCTCCGCGAGGCCGCAACCGACGCCATCAAGCGGTTCGAGGAATGGGCGGTCGGCCTGGACTACCGCGAGGACGTCTATCGCTCCGTCCAAGCCTACGCGGAATCAGCGCCCGATCTGGAGGGCGAGGACGCCAAATTGCTGAAGGAAACGCTGCGAGACTATCGCCGCGCCGGCCTCCCCCTGCCCAAGGCCGAGCGGGACCAGGTGGAGCGAATGCGCAAGGAGCTCAGCCGGCTGTGCACCGATTTCGATTCCAACATCACCGACACGCAAAAGGAACTGACGTTCACCCGGGCGCAGTTGCAGGGCGTTCCGGATTCCTTCTTCACCCGGCCCGGCATCAAGACCGGCGAGGACGCGTATACGGTGAAAGTCAACGTGACCTGGCAACGGCTGATGGTCCTGGAAAACGCCAGCGACGAAGCGGTGCGTCGCCAGATTGAGGAAGCTGCCAGCCGCCTGGCGATGGACAAAAACGTCCCGCTGCTTCAGCAAATTGTGGAATTGAGGGACAAGATCGCGCGCCAATTGAAGTATGCCACCTGGGCGGACTACAAGACGGAGGTCAAGATGGCAAGCAATGCCCGGACTGCGGTGGACTTTCTCAACGACCTGAAAACGGGGCTGCAACCGAAATTCGACAGCGAGATCGAGGTGCTCCGGAATCTCAAGGCCGCCGAAACCGGCGACACCAACGCGGTGATCCGTCTGTGGGACTGGCGCTACTACGAGAACCAGTTGAAGAAGCAGCGTTACAACGTGGATGCCGAAGCCCTGCGCGCCTATTTCCCCTACCAACGCGTTCTCGAAGGCATGTTCAACGTTTACCAGCGAATTTTCGGCCTTCGATTCGAAGAGGTCGAATCCCCCGTGGTCTGGGCCGAGGGCGTCAAACTCTACGCTGTCCTCGACGCGGATTCCGGCGAACCCCTGGGCTTGTTCTACCTCGACATGTTTCCGCGCGAGGGCAAATACAATCACTTTGCCCACTTCGGCATTGTGGACGGAAAACGGTTGCCGGACGGCATTTACCAGCGCCCGGTCAGCGCGCTGATCTGCAACTTCCCGCCTCCCCAACCCGAGGAGCCATCGCTCCTCTCGCACGGCGAGGTGGAGACATTGTTCCACGAATTTGGTCATGCCATGCACGCCACCCTGACCCGCGCCAACCACGCCCGGTTCTCCGGCACAAGCGTGCCGCGTGACTTCGTCGAGGCCCCATCCCAAATGCTGGAAAACTGGGTTTGGGACAAGCAGGTGCTGGACAGCTTTGCCGCGGACCATCGGGACCCCTCGCGGAAAATCCCGGAAGAGGTTCTCAACCAGCTGGACGCGGCCCGGAAGGCCACCATCGCCATCTTCTACCGTCGGCAGATCGCCTTCGGCCTGCTGGACCTCGCACTGCACACGACCATTCACGAAAACGGGCAAACCAATGTGGTCGAGCTGTCCAACCAAATCCTGAGCGAGGTCTTCCTCCCCACTGGGCATTGGCACAAATCGTCTTTGACAGGCTGGCTGCCGCAATGGCATGCTCCCCATTCAATTTTGACCGCGCGTTCGCGGAATTTGAACAGCCGGCAGTGGCCGGCTGATTTGTTAAGGGAGCAGACAAGCGATTTATGTCACAATTAGTTGGAAACCTACTGGTCGCCCAATCCGGCGGTCCCACGTCAGCCATCAACGCCAGCATCGCCGGTGTCATCACGGAAGCCGGAAGGCATCCGGACTGCATTGAGGAGATTTACGGCGGATTGAATGGCATCTATGGCATCCTCAACGAGGAGCTGATCGATATTCAGGAGGAGCAGCAGGCCAGCATCGACGCCTTGCGCTACACCCCGGCGGCCGCCCTGGGCACATGCCGTTACAAGATCGACTTCAAGCGGAATCCCGAAAAGGCCAGCCAGGACATGGACCGGCTCTTCCAAGTCTTTCAAGCCCATAATATCCGTTATTTCTTCTACGCGGGTGGCAACGATTCACAGGACACCTCCCACAAGATCCATGAGGAATCGGTCAAGCGCGGATGGGACATGCGGGTCATCGGAGTGCCGAAAACCATCGACAACGACCTGCCGCACACCGACAGCTGTCCGGGTTACGGCTCGGCAATCAAGTATTGCGCCACCACGGTCCGCGAGGTGGGCATGGACGTCGCCAGCATGGCCACGGACGATGGGTCCTGCTGCATCATCGAGGTCATGGGCCGGTCCGCCGGCTGGATCGCCGCCGGCACCGTTCTCGCCAAGGGCGGCCTGCCGGAGAACCCGCCCCACATCATCCTGCTTCCCGAAATTCAATACAACGTCGACGAGTTTATCGCCAAGGTGAAGTCAACGATCGAGGCTTACGGTTATTGCGTGGTCGTGGTGGGCGAAGGGATCAAGAACAAGGAAGGCGAGGAAATCGGGGCGGACAAAACCCGCCTGGACGCATTCGGCCATCCGGTGCTTGCCGGTGCCGCTGAGATTCTCAAGGAGTACATTCAGGAAAAGCTGAACACGAAGACGCGGACCGTGATGCTGGGTTATGCGCAACGGGCCGCCGCCCACTGGGCCAGTCTCACCGACACCAACAACGGCTTTGCCTGCGGTGAATCGGCCGTGCGCGCCGCGATCCAGGGACAGAGCGGTTACATGGTCAAGATCATCCGCCAGGCGGGGTCCAACGGCTCGGTGGAATGGAGCACGGGGTTGCAACCGTTGAGCGACATCGCCAACGTGGAACATTTCGTCCCACGGGAATGGATTTCCGAGGACGGCTATCTGCCCAACGACCAGTTCGTGGAGTATGCCCGGCCTCTGGTCGAGGGAGAAGTCAGACCAAGGATGGTGGATGGCCTCCCCGCCTACGCCCAGCTTTCCAAGGTGCGAATTGACAAGGTGCTCGCTCCGCGCGGCTGAGATCGATTCACTTTCACGGAGGCCCGTCCCACCGAACCGTGTGGGGCGGGCTGTTTTCTTTGGAGCTTTCCTTCGGGAGTCTCCTGGCTCCCAAGGCCGCTCTTTTCAGCGCTCGACCGGTTTTCCGGCTGACGCCCAGCCCGAATATCCCGGCGCGAGGTCATGCAGTTGGACAAAGCCGGCCGCCTCCATCATTCCGCAGGCGCGCCGACTCCTGCGCCCGGAGTGACAGTAGACGAGGTAACAGCCGGCCGGATCCAATCGCCGCATCTCGAGCTCAAACGAAGGGGAGGAAACATCCAGGTTCTTCGCCCCGGGGATGTGCCCCGCCGCGAATTCCGCCGGGCTGCGAACGTCCAAGAGTACGCACCCATCCTGCTCCAGGAGCCTCGAGAATTCCTCGATGCCAACACGGTTGATATTCACGCCGTTCGCCCTCTGGTCCCGTTCGCAGCCGCCCAACAGTAAGCTCGCCAGAGCCATCAGCCCTACCATGTATCTTCGAGGGGTTTTCCACATTTCAATGCATCGTTTGCACGTGGGCACGGGAAGTCACCACGAGCCATCCGCCAGCGCGTCCACCACCTTGAGGGCCATGTCGTTGGCCAACATCGGCATGGCCTGGCGTTC
>JALOTU010000232.1 GCA_025457725.1 Verrucomicrobiota bacterium | reverse complement strand
CCCAACGCCACTGGACGCAGGACCATCCACAGCAGCAGACCCAGGATGGGCACCATGTAAAGCAGGGTCACCAGAATGAATCCGATCATGAACGCGCCCAGCGGGGATTGATCGGACTTGCGACCAAAGCCGCGGAAGATCTGAAACCCGAAGTATTCCAGGGTGGCCGTCTTGCCCAGGCAAACGGCCAGAGTCTCAGCCAGTCCGATGAAGGGGATCAGCACCACGCCGACGCCGGTGGCCGCCAGGATCAGGTACAGCGGGGTCAACAGGATCATGCTCAAAAGACCGACGACGAACGAGAGGACCGGTCTGGCGTCCAGCTGCCCCACACACGATTGCACCGGGCGCGGCAGCAGGAGGGCGATAAGCCCATAGAGCAACAGGTGCAGCCCGGCGATGATCCAGGCAATGCGCGATCCCGGCGGGATCAATCGGCCCATCATCAACCCATCGCTGAACCATTCCCCCAGTCCGGAGAACATGGGCAGAACACTGATGGGTTCCTGATCCAGTTGCGCGTCGGGATGCCGTTCCACCGAACCGAACACCGCCACGCACTCGCGTCCCACCTTTGCGTGCGGCCCGAGTTTCAGGTTGCCAAAGACCGCCACGCACTCGCGCCCCACCGACCCATCCACCTCGGCATCACCAAACACTGTCACCATCTCGCGTCCGACGCTGCCGGTCATCCGGGACCGGCCGAACACCGTCACCATTTCCCGACCCACGCGGCCGGACATTGTGGCATTTCCGAAAACGGTGGCCATTTCACGCTCCACCGTTCCGGCGACATCCGAGGATCCGAACACTGTGACGGCCGAGGTGGCCGTCTCCTGCGCGTCCACGTTCAGGCGGCTGCCCACCATCACGCGCTCACCGGCCGACCGTCGGGGAGGCGCGGCTGGGGGATCCGGGGGGGAGGCATCCTCTGACTGCTTCAGCGCGCCGCTCACCGGGTCAGGAACGGCAGCGGCCTCAACCTCCGAATCCTGAGTCGAGTCCTCGTCGCCTCCTGTGGTTGCCGGGGAGGCGTCTGAAGCATTGGTTTCAACGGTGTCGGCGACTTCGTGCCCCGCTCCCATCGGCGGCTCCTGGGCACGGGCCGCCGTCGGCCCGGCGGGTGTCAGCCCTGTCAGCAGGGCCATCAGCAGGGACAGGCCAGCCGCGGTCGGCAGCCAGCGTTTCATCTTCCACAATGCATTCATAAGGTTCTCCTCCAGGCTAATCGGTACAAGGCGGTTCCGGCGGCCACACAGGTCAGGTAGGTCGCCAGCAAGAGTGCGGCGGTTGCGCCCAGGACGATCTGGCCGTGCGGGCGCCAGAACGCCGCCGCCGACCCCGATAATCTTCCCAGCAGATCGTTCGCGAACACCAGGGCGTCCTTCAACCCGGCCCCGGTTTGCGCGAGCTGATGCGCGAGCCCCAATTCACCCAGCGATCCGCCCAGCCAGCCCAGTGCGCCGAGAACCGCGAGCACAAGCCCGACGGAGGCGGCGCGCAGCGCCATCGGCCACTGCCACCAGGCGGAGCGATGCCACGGCGCGGGCGCGTGGATCCGCTTCAGCACCGAGGGAATCAACGTGGGCGGCGCCACCAGCTCGGGCAGGGCCTCCAGCTCGCGATGTAGCTCCGTCTCCCAGTCTGCCAATGGATCTCGATGTTTCATGGGTGCAAATCAGGACAACAGGACTTGCCGGCTTCCCTCCAGCCGGCGGCGCAGCGTCTGGCGGGCGCGATGGATGTCGATCTTGACCTTGGAGAGGGACACGTTGAGCTGGGCGGCAATTTCGTCGTAGCTCAGCTCGTGAAAGTGGAACAGCACCAGCGCCACCCGCTGCGCCGCGGGCAGTTTGTCCAGCTCGGAGGCCAGCATTTCGCGGCGATCCGTGTCGTGCAGAAACTGCGACGTCGTTTCCGGGTCGCCGGCTTGATTCTCGAAGCGCGCTGTCGTTTCCTCCTGCCCGGAATCCATTTCGGAGAAGAGTTTCCATCGGGACCGGCGGCGGGTGAGGAAGGTCAGGCAGAGGTTTCGCGTCACGGTCTTGAGCCAGCCGCCAATGGTCGGGCTGCGGCGGAGGTCATCGAAGTGGGTGTAGGCCCGGAGGAACACCTCCTGCGAGATGTCCTCGGCTTCCGCCGGATCGGCCAGCAAGCGGTAGGCGGTCGAGTACACCATGTTCTGGTAGTCGCGCATAAACTTCTCAAATTGGAGTGGGTCGCTCATGTGAGCTGATTTCCGATTGGAGGCCAGACCAGTTCGAGCCCGCTCCACCTTCCAGAACGCAGGGGCCGCACGAAGGTTGCAGAAATCTTCAGTCCCGGGGCCGATTGCCTTCCCAGAGCGAACGCACGTGCTCCACGCCGCCGCGGACCTCCCCGGCGGACAGGCGCGGGCTGAACTCGAAAACCTTGATGGCCTCCGGGCTGACCAGGGGCCGCAGGGCCGCAAAGTCCACCGTGCCGCTCCCGGGCTGACGATGGTCGCGCCCGGGGAATTCCACGTCATGGATATGCACCCCGCCCAACCGCTGCTGCAGTGATCGCAAATGCATCTGGTGACTGATGATCCCGAGGTTTTCCTTGATCTGCGCGTGGCCGAAGTCGTGCCAGTAAACCACGGTGGGGCTGGCGAATTCCTCGAGGAGGGCCGGGAAATCACTGTCGAAGGGAATTTCCTCCAACGCCTCCCGATTCTCGATGCCGAGCTTCAGTCCGCGTTGTTCGGCTTCCGGAATCAGCTTCTCGAGGAACCGCCGGGAGCGGTCGAGGAATCCCGCCTTCTTTGCTTCCCGCTTTTCATCCGCCTCCATGCACAGCCGCTGGTATTTTTCCCCGTGCTGCGCTCCGCGTTCCACCAGGGCGAGCAATTTATCCGTGTAGCCCCGCATGTCCACGCTGCCCAGGTGGAGGACGACGGCGGCCGCCTGGACGCGTTCCGCCATTTCCAGGGTGCGGAGGGTGTGTTTCCAGCAGGATTCAACGTCCCGCGGGTGGCGGGAGGAGCATTGGTAGAGATTGGGCGAGGGCTGGGTGACACCCATCGGCAGCGGACAGAAGTTGTGCACGCTCGAGATGCGCATTTCGCCTGCTTCGACGGCCTCCAGAATCCCGGGCACCAGGCCCATGCCGATGCCGTGGCTCAGCTCGGCATGATCAAACCCCATCTCGCGGATCTCCCGCAGCAGCGCCCGCCCCTCGGTGTGCCGGTGGGAATTCCAGCAGGTCGACAGTGAATACATCAACGCAGATTGTTCACACCCCCGAAGTCATGGCAACGAGAAATGGCCCCGTGTGCCTCGTTCGGCTTGACGCGCCTCCGATTCGACTGAGTTAATGGCCCCCGCACGCCGTCCGGTGGATCGGATCCTCTCGCGGCGTCCGGAACCAGGATCATCGGATGAACTTTCTGCTGGCAGCCCAAACGAACCTCGTCGACGAGGCGGACCAGCTGCTGACGCAGCTGCCCGAGACCGAGTTCATGGGGATTTCCCTGTGGCGCTACGCGCTGGCCCTGGGGGTGTTGATCCTGGGATTTGCGCTCAAAAAGGTGCTGGAGGTGGTGGTCGTGCGCCGGTTGGTCCGGCTCTTCTCCAAAACCAGCTTCAAGTACGACGAGCGCATCGTCGAGGCGCTGGGCAAACCGGCCGGGGCCTTTGTGATCGTCGGGTGCGTCTATCTGGCCACCGTGTTCATCGCCGGCGGCCTGTACTTGAGCGATCCGGTGAACGCCTTGATCCGCAAGAGCTACCTGGTGGCCGTGGGCTTCATTGCCGTCTGGGCGGGCTACCGGCTGGTGGATGTGTTCGCCCAATACCTGGATGACATCGCCAGCAAGGACGACGACAGCGTCAAGGGCCAGTTCGTGCCCGTGATCAAGCAGAGCCTGCGGCTGTTCACCCTGATCATCGGCGGGCTCACCATCCTTTCCTCGCTGGACGTGGACATCAAGGCGCTGCTGGGCGGGCTGGGCATCGGCGGCATCGCCATCGCGCTGGCGGCACAGGATGCGGTGGGCAATTTCATCGGCACCCTGAGCATCTTCACCGATCGCCCGTTCAAGGTCGGCGACTGGATCATCGTGGGCGACAAGGTGGACGGGAATGTGGAGCAGATCGGTTTCCGCTCCACCAAGGTGCGCACCTGGCCCAAGACTCTGATGAGCATACCCAACAAGGTGCTGGCCACGGAGATCATCGACAACTGGTCGCGCATGCCCAAGCGCCGGGTGAAGATGACCGTGGGCGTCACGTACTCCACCACGGCGGACCAGATGGAGGAGCTCCTGAGGCGGATTCGACAGTTGTTGCGGGACGATGCGGGGGTGGACTCCAGCTTTTTCCTGGTGCGGTTCACGGACTTTGGCGCCAGTTCACTGGATATCTTCCTCTACTACTTCACCCAATCCACGCAATGGGACGAGCATCTCGGCGTGCGGGAGCGGGTGAACCTCAACCTCATGCGGATCATCCGCGACATGGGGCTGAGCATCGCTTTCCCGACCCGGAGCATCCATGTGGAAAGCGTCCCGCCCGAACTGGCCGCGCCGAAGAAGTGACCGGTCAAAAAAGGAACCGGCCCGAGGTCTCCCACGGGCCGGCGTGAAAACGTCTCTGGAGAGGTGGCGCCTTACATGTCCGCGTATCGGGCGGCCAGCATGGCGGAGAAGCGGGCGACCTTTTGCTTGCGACGCTTGCGTTCGCTGGGCTTCTCGAAGTGACGGCGACTACGAACCGCCCGCAAGGTTCCCTCGCGATCGAGTTTCTTCTTCAAACGTCGCAATACCTTTTCGACGGACTCGCCTTTCTTCAGTCGTATCTCAGTCAATTAAATCACTTCCTCTCTATTGGACCTCGGGACGGCGGCGCG
>JALOTU010000231.1 GCA_025457725.1 Verrucomicrobiota bacterium | reverse complement strand
GACAGCTGCATTGGCGCTCCCCCCGCCCAAACCGGCTGCCATTGGAACATTCTTCTCCAGATGAATCCTGACCCCATCCTTGATGCCCGCGGCATCCATGAACTTGAGGGCGGCGCGGTGAACCAGATTGGATCCATCCACGGCAAGCAGGGGTTCGGAGCAGGTGAGCCGGACCCCGATTCCCCCGCGCTCGAACCGGAGCACGTCGTGGAGCGGCACGGGTTGCAGCACGGTCTCCAGTTCATGAAACCCGTCCGTCCGCCGACCAAGGATGTTGAGCAGCAGGTTGATCTTGCAGGGGGATTTCAGCTCGAAACTCATGATCGGATTGGCTCAAGCACGCACGGGTGCACCAACAGAAAAGCGCCAACCGAAGCTGGCGCTTGAAGAGCAGCACGGCAAAGCGGTGCAACTCAGTGCATCTCGGGATAGATGAAAAACCGGCTGCCAGGGACAAACGGAGCCAAGGTTCCCCCGGTATACCCAAGATAAGTGTCTGTATCAAACGTGGGCCCGGCGGCTAGATTGGGCTTGTTGTTGGCCGGATAGGCCGGGTTCGGACTAAGATAGTCGGTCAAGATCGGGTCATAGGAGGGAATGGGGAAGGTCACCAGCTCATAGACCCCCAGACCGGTCCGCGCCAAGGTCTTGTTCAATCCGGTGACAAACCCCCGGGTGTAGCCCTCGCCGGGTGAGTAAAACACGGCGGTCTGCTCCACGCTGCGACGGCATTCGCCCCAACGGACGATTTCCGTCACGTTGGCCATTCCACGACCGAACTTCTTTTCCGGACCCGCACAACCGGTTGCCATAAGAGCCAAGCCGGCGGTCGCAGCCAAGAGAATCAATGGTTTTTGCATAAAGGTGTCTCCAGTGTTTGATTTCAAATTATCGGTCACCGAAGGGATGTAAAGCCGCATTTCTTGAGGCTGAATATCCGCCCTGAGCCGCTGCACCCGGAGGAAGTGCCGCGACCCCGGCCCGATTCCTCACCGCACTACTTCTACTTCTTGTCCGCAGGCGGACCCTGGGCCGACATCTTTGCAGCCAGGGCTTGAATCTGTTTGGCGGCGTCCGACAGCGAGGCGCGGAGTTCCTCCCCATGCTCAATACCCTCCGCAGCAACCTTCTGAATCGATGCAATGCCGCCTTGCGTCAGGTCCAAATCCAGCACCTGCTGGATATCCTTGAGATCCAAAAGAAACGGGTCGAATGCCGCCTTGGCCCGCTGGAGGCTGGAGGCCACTTGATTGAAGGAACTGGAGACATCGGCGCGCCTCGACTCGCTGGTGGCCCGCAGCTCGGGATTGGAGATGTTGGTCATCCCCTTGTCCCACTCCTTAAAATAAGCCGCCGCCCGCTTCTTCATGTCGGCCGCCTTGGCGTCCACACTCTTGGACATCGAAGCCAGCTTTTTGGTGTTGGAAGAAAAGGCCTTGTACTGGGGCACCAGGTCCGGCGCCGGGTGATTCACCAGATTGCTCAACGAGGTCAGGGTGAGCTGGGTCTGCGCCACGATGGCTTCAACCTCGTTCCCCGCCTTGTCCATGCCCTTGGAGGTGTCGCTGGCCTTGGAATAACCTGAGGAGGCGCAGCCGCTGACAATGATTGCTGAGGCGAGCAGTGTCGCACACAGGATTCCATTCACGATCGGTTTCATTTTCGTATTGCTTGGTTTTGTTCGCTGTTTCTGGCGCGGGTTGGGATCACCGGCCCTGATCATCTTCGCCGTCAAATGATCGGGTTCGCCGGGCGTTGTCAACGCATTTTCCGGGTATTCTGCCGCGGCGATGGAAGCCTTCAGGAGCCTGATGCGGAAGCGGTGGCGGGACCCTCGAGCTGCTGTTTGATCTCATCCATGATTTTCTGGTAGGGTTTGTTGCTGAACAGGATCAGCCGGCTCTCGTCCTCCATCATGGAATCGCCCGCATCCCGGACCGCAAAGGCATCACAGCGGAGGTAGAACGTCTCCGGCCCCATGTCCTGCAAATCCACCTTTGCCCGGATGGTCACATGCGGACTGCCGAAGGATCCATATTTGACCTGCTCAGACCGGGTTCCCGGTCGCTCAAATATCATTCGATCCGGTTCGACCTTGGCCAACACGTACCCATTTTTCATAAAAACATCGCGCGTGGTCAGGATGACATCCGTCACCGAGCGGCCTTTGACCGTGATCCCCCCATGGCTGGCCATGTTCTTGGAACCTCCGGAAGCGCACCCGGACAGAATGACGGGGATCAGAAACACGGCGAGCCACACGCCGCTTGTGCGTCCCGGGAAGTGAATCGTTCGTGTCATCATCAGAGTATCCAGAGGCCCGGGCGGCTTGGAAAGCCTGTTTCTTGAAACCACCCGCCAGGCAGGTTGAGCGGACGGGAAACCCCGGGTTGTGCTGCGGCGGTCGCAAGTGCTAGGCTGCACCTTGTCAACAGCGTCACCCTTCATCGTCATGGAAACAAACGAAGCACCGCTCTACCATGTTTGGGGAATCGACCGGGTCGCCTACGGACCCGTCGAGCTCCCCACCCTGGTCAACTGGATTCGGGATGAACGAGTGGAAAAGGACACCTGGATATTTGACCAGAGCGCCGGCGGCTGGCAAAAAGCCGAGGACATCACCGCGCTCCGAGGGCTCTTTCGTCGCCGCGCAGACAAGACGGCGACCGAATCGGGAGCGCAGGACAAGATCAAGCCCGGCTCCCTGCGGCGCATCAAGGTGCTGGCCGAATTGGCCGATGACCAGCTGATGTCGTTCGCCCGTTACCTTGAGGTCCGGCCGGCCGCTCAGTATGCGAGCATTGTCAAAGCGGGTGAGGAGGGGGATTCCATGTTCATGGTGCTGGATGGCGAACTGCGTGTGCGGGTGACCGTGAACGGCAAGGAATCCATCCTGGCCACCCTGGAAACCGGCGAATCCTTCGGCGAACTGGCCCTGCTGGATGAGGGTCGGCGCTCAGCGGACGTCGTCGCAAATGTCCCCAGCACCCTGCTGGTCATCTCGAAATCCGGGTTGAAGAAACTCTTTGCCGAAGCCCCGGCTTTGGCGGCGCCGTTTCTGCACGCCCTGGCCCGCGCCACCGCGGCGCGACTGCGCACCACCAACAAGCGGGTGGAAGACTCCATCCGCCTGAGCGGTTCAGCACAATAAACCCGGCATCAAGGTTGACCGGCTTTCCGGGTGAAGGCGCTGACGGTCTGAATCCCCGCAACTTTGGCGGCATCCATGACCCGCACGATTCTCCCGAAAGGCGCGCCCTCGTCGGCACGAATGGCCAGCTGCACCTCCGGGTTCTTCAGTTTTTCGATTTGGAGCGCGGTCGTCAGGTCATCCGGCGTCACCGGCTTCGGGCTCGATCCCAACCGCAGATCGCCGACCAGATCAACCGACACCACCAGGGCCGCCTCCGGGCTGGCTCCTTCCTTGCGCGCCTGGCTGGACTGCGGCAGCGCAAGCTTGAGTGCAGGATGCTGCCGGAAGGTGGTCGTCGCCATCAGGAAGATCAGCATGACGATCAGCACGTCAATCAGGGCAATGATGATCACCCCGGGCGTCTGTTTGCGTTTGCGAACAAAAAAGCGCACTGGCTAATTCCCCATCGATGAGCCCCGGTACTGGCGGCGGACAAACTGATCGCAAAGCGTTTCCATCTCGACAGCCATGGTCTCCACCTTGCGGTTGTAGTAGCTCCAGAAGACCAGGCACGGAATCGCAATCAGCAAACCAAGCAGTGTGGCATTCAGGATCGTTCCAATCCCCTTGGCGAGGGCTTCGGTGTTGGTCAGCCCCGTTTCCCCAAGACCCGTGAACAAGGTCATCATGCCGACGATGGTGCCGACCAGTCCCAGAAGCGGGGCGATGCCGACGATGACCTCCAGCACGACCAGGCCACGCTCAAGTTTCACGATCTCATGCCGTGCCTGGGTCTGGATGGCGTCCACGTTCTCCGCCTTCGGCCAGTCCAGATGCTCGCTGGCGGTGGTCAGGATGCGTCCCAGTGGGGAGGGATACCGATGGCAGACTGCCTGCAGCATGGCAATTTCCCCCCGGCTGCCACAGGCCCGGACCGCGGCCTCGATGGACGGGGGGAGCACCTTGGGCCATCGCAAGGCGAGCCCTCGCTCGATGATGAAGGTCAAACCCACCACGGAGGTGAGCATCAGCAAAACATACACAATCAGTTCCATGTATTCCTTTCGACGCGGCAGCGCTGTCAGTTGTAATAAAAGGTGAATCGCACCTCCCGGTAATCCGCCCCGATCATCCGCCGCATGTCGCTGGGCCAGCGGGCGTAGGGGGCCGGATCCAGGATCGCCTTCTGACAAAGCAAACTGAGCATTTCGTCCACCGTGTTCTCGGTCACGTCCATGTTCGTAATGCGCCCATCCTGGTGCAGCCGGAAGTTCAGCACCACCCTGCCGCTCTTCTCATGCCCAAACCCGCGCATGTCCAGCAAATCAAACCAGCGATTCTGGATGGCCACGATGATGGCCCGGTCGTAGTCCCCGAATGGCGAGGCCTTCACATCCAGCGCGGAGGAGGTGGCCAATCGACGCACACCCCCGTCCTGCCTCATCTTCTGCCCGGCCAGACGGTTGACTTGGGCCTCAGGCAATCGCGCCATGGCCTCCTTGAGCGTGCGGGGCCGGGGCTTGGGTTCGGGCGGAACGGGTTCGGGCTTCTTCCTGGGCTCCTCCGCCTTCGCTACGACCATGTCCCCCTTGGGCACTTCCAGCTTGGTCTCGGCTTGGGTTGGCTCGGGAGTCGGGGGAGGCGGCGTCGGCGCGGGCGGTGAAGGCTGCAGAGGCATCGCCTTGACCGGAGGAATGTCCTCGGTCCTGACCATCTTGTCCTGCGTGCCATCCACCAA
>JALOTU010000230.1 GCA_025457725.1 Verrucomicrobiota bacterium | reverse complement strand
TGGTCGGTGAGATGGCCCAATCCTGACATTATGCCCCGAACCCGCACGCAGCTTGAGCAGATCGAACGCGAATACCTGGCGCCCTACGCGCAGTTCAGCGCGGATACCCGTGGCAGGAAATATCGGGAGGAACCACCCGAATGGCGGACACAATACCAGAGGGACCGCGACCGGGTGATTCACTCCCGCGCTTTCCGGCGTCTCGAGTACAAGACGCAGGTGTTCCTGAATGGAACCGGGGATCATCTGCGCACGCGACTCACGCACAGCATCGAGGTGGCCGCCATTTCCCGGAACATCGCCCGAGCCCTCCGCCTCAATGAGGACCTGACGGAAACCATCGCCCTGGCGCATGACCTGGGGCATTCGCCCTTTGGGCATCGGGGTGAATCGGCTTTGAACAAGCTGATGAAGGGCCATGGCGGGTTCGAGCACAACCGTCAGAGCCTGCGCATTGTCGAACTGCTGGAGCAGAAATACCCGCGGTTTCAGGGTCTGAACCTGTCCTGGGAGGTCCGGGAAGGACTGGCCAAACACCAGACCGCCTACGACCAACCGGGTTCCCAACAGGGGTTTGAGGCGCGGAATGCCTCGCTTGAGGCGCAGGTCGCCAACCTGGCGGACGAGATCACCTACTACAGCCATGACCTGGACGACGGACTTGATTCCGGCCTGCTGTCCGAATCCGAACTACGCAAGAACGTGGAACTCTGGCGGCACGCCTCGAAGCAAGTGGAGCGGGAATACGGGTCGCCTCATGATGAATCCCGTCGTTACTTCATCATCCGCTGCATCATCGATCTGCAGGTCAAGGATGTGGTCGAATCAACGGAACGGCGGATCAAGCGGACCGGAGTCGGTAGCGCGGATGACGTGCGTCGCCAGCCGCAAAGCCTGGTTCGATACAGCCCCAAGCGACGTCGTCAGAACATCGAGTTGCGCAAGTACCTCTACAAAAACCTCTACTTTAATCCGGAAGTTCACGGGCCCAACATGAACGCCGTGCGCATGCTGGAGGCCCTGTTCCACCATTACGTCGGGCATCCCAAGGAGGTGGGGTCGCTCAGTCGCAAACGGATTGCCAAGGACGGAATTCACCGCGCCGTGTGCGATTATCTCTCAGGCATGACCGATCGCTATGCCCTGCTGGAGCATCAACGCCTTTTTGGTGTGAGGATCTAGGCAACCCGCGTTCGCCCACACTGAACCGGACGCCAAAGTTCACCGGGGGCGCCGGAGGGTCAGGCCGACTTCAGCAGTTGGCGTCCTTTTGCCAGCAGCCGATTCACGCCTGCCACAGAGCCGGCCTCCGCGTACACCCGCACGACAGGTTCGGTGCCGGAGCCCCGCAGCATCAGCCAGGATCCGTCGTCGGCCGTCATCTTCACCCCGTCGAAGCTTTGCACCCGTTTCACCGGCGATCTCCCCAGGCGATCGGGCGGGGAGGATTTCAACTTGTCGAGGCACGACCGAATCCGGTCGCGGGATTCATGCAGGTCAACCCGGCCATATCGGTGCGGGCCGAACCGTCGTTCCAGCTTGCCCAGGAGATGGCCCACGGTCAGGCCCGTGCTGCCGAGCAGCTCCAGCAGGAGTAATCCTGCGGCCAGCCCGTCCCGCTCCGGTATGTGTCCACGCAAGGCCACCCCGCCGCTTTCCTCCACGCCCGCCATCACGTCCCCTTTCACCATCTCCGCGCAAATGTACTTGAAGCCGACGCCAGTCTCCGTGAGGGGCAGGTCGTGCGCTGCGCAGATCAGGTCCACCATGGAACTGGTGGTGATCGCCTTGACCACCCTGCCTCGTTGGCCGCGATGGACGATCAGGTGATCGAGCAGCAGGCAAATGATCTCGTGGGTGGTGAGCGGACGGCCCCGGCCTTGCAGCCCGCCGATGCGGTCGGCATCGCCATCCGTCACCAGACACACGTCGTGCGGATGTTTTCGCAAGAACGCGGTGGCCTCCGCATAGTTGGAGGGGATGGGCTCGGGCGAACGGCCGCCAAACATGGGATCGCGAGCCGTGTGGATTCCCGTCACCTGGCACGCGGTCCCGCGGAGCAATGCCTCAAAACAACCCGCACCCACCCCGTGCAGGGCGTCATGCGCCACACGCAGAGGCCACTTCTTGAACCGGTTCCAATCGATCAGACGGCGAAGGGCCGAAAAGTGGGCTTTCCGGAGATCGATTCGCGCAATCTTGCCGGATTTCAGTCCCTGCTCGAGGCTCAGTTTGCGGACCTGCCGCCGGTTGAGGCACCGTTCCACTCCCTTGAGGGTTGGCGTGTCCGCGGCCCCTCCGAAATGGGACTTGAGCTTGTAACCATTGAAGATGCCCGGATTATGGCTCGCCGTAATCATCACGCCGGCGGCGGCCTTGTGGTGCTTCACGGCGAATGAAAGGGACGGGGTGGGGCAGGCTTGGGTTGCCAGAATCACTGAGAATCCGTTGCCGGCAAAGACTTCAGCAGTGGTTGCGGCAAAGGCATCAGAAAGGAAACGCGTGTCATAACCGACAACAAGGGTGGGTTTTGTTCCCGGTGCCGGGTTGCGTTTTAGGTAAAGCGCCGCCGCCTGGGTCAGGCGTTCCACCGCCGCAAACGTAAAGTCCCGGGCAATGACTGCGCGCCACCCATCGGTTCCAAAGCGAATTGTCTCCATACAGACCTGTCCCGGACGTTACCGGAGCGGAATCCCGGCGGCGAGCCTCAACCTTGCGGGACGCGCAACGCGGGAGCTCCGACGGCAAGCTCCGGGTGGGGGCAGGAAGCCGAAGCGATGGCCCGGGCGGTCTGGAGATAGCGCGGATCCGTCTGGCGGCAGGCCTCGTCGCGTTCTGACGGCTCGCCATTCCGGGCGGGGTGGGGTATACCCGGACTGTTGCTGCAGAGTTCTGACATGAAGGCCACGCGCTATCCCCAAACCCAGTTGCGATCGGCAGGTTCGCGGACTCCCGGCCGGCGCTACGGCCTGCCGGGGTTGCCCTGTCGCGGGCCAAACCGGCCAGGAGGCAGATCTTGATGTGAATTTTCTCTCACTGATTGAATCCAAACGCAGTGGGCTCACCCTCCCGGCCAGGCAGTTGCAAGCCGCGGTTGCGGAGTTTGTGGCCGGAACCATTCCTGATTATCAGATGTCCGCCTTCCTGATGGCAGTGTACTTTCGGGGACTGAACGAGGAGGAAACGCGCGCCTTGACCCTGGCGATGCGTGATTCGGGCGAGGTGCTGCGGTTCGATGAGGACCCCCGGCCTCTGGTGGACAAACACAGCACCGGCGGAGTGGGGGACAAGGTATCGCTGCCGCTCGCGCCGCTGCTCGCCTGTCTTGGGTTTCGTGTGCCCATGATATCCGGCCGGGGACTGGGCATCACGGGCGGCACGCTGGACAAGCTGGAGAGTATTCCCGGATTCAAGACTCAGCTGCCGGCGGAACGCATCGCGCAGATTGTCCGGGAGACCGGGTGTGTGATCTGCGGCCAGACCGAGCGCATGGTTCCTGCCGACAAGAAGCTTTACGCGCTCCGGGACGTCACCGGCACGGTTCCCAGCATTCCCTTGATCGTGGCGTCCATCCTCTCCAAGAAGCTGGCTGAAGGACTGGAGGCGCTGGTACTCGACGTGAAGTTTGGCTGCGCGGCATTCATGCAAACCCGGGACGAGGCGGAGCAATTGGCCTCGGCCATGGTGAAGTTGGGCGGTGAATGCGGGGTCAACACCCGGGCCATCCTCAGCGACATGAACGTGCCTCTCGGTCAGGCTGCGGGCAATTGGCTCGAGGTCAGGGAATCCGTCAGCTGTCTGGAGGGCCGTGGTCCCGACGACCTGCGTCGACTTGTCATCGAGTGCGCGGCGAGTTTGCTCCTGCAGACCCGGCAATGCTCGGATGAGGCCCAGGCCCGGGAGCGGGCCGGGGCGTGCCTGGATTCGGGGGAACCCTTGCGGAAGTGGGAGGACATGCTGGCCGCACAGGGGGTGGCGATGGATCAATACCGTGAAAAGCTGGCCCGGCCGCAAACCGCTCCCGTCGTCCGGGAGCTGGCCGCCGACCGCGGGGGTGTGGTTCAAGGTTGCGATGCGCGACTCGTTGGCGAAGTGGTCCGGGACCTGGGCGCCGGACGCCTCACCAAGGAATCCATGATTCAACCCGAGGTCGGGGTGGATCAGTTGGCCAAGCCGGGAACACCCATCCGCAGGGGAGACCCCCTGGTCCGCGTTCATGCCATGACTGCGGAACAGGCCGTCGCCGCGACCCAGGCCCTCGCCGCGGCGTTTCGGCTGGCGGATTAGCCCGGGTTTTTCCCGATTCAACCTGATCTTTCGCTGGCGATTTGCCTCGAACTGTGGTTCATTCCCTCGCCCTGCGGGGCAACCCATGAAGTTTTCAATATCGACCAAGTGCCTTTGCCGGGGCCTCACTCTGTTTTGCCTCGGCCTGATCCTCCTCCAAACAACGCCGGTTTTTGCCCAGAGCAATTTCACTGTTCGGGTCATGGCTTCAAACATCACCGGCGATCCGCAGAAATATGAGGCTCCCCAGATCCGCATCCTGCAGGGCCTGGCCCCGGATGTCGTGGCGATCCAGGAGTTCAATTATCTCAACAACACCCCCGCTGAAATCCGATCCTTTGTGGATACGGCCTTCGGCACGAACTTTTATTACTATCGCGAAAGTGGGTATGCCATTCCCAACGGTGTCATCAGCCGCTGGCCGATCATCAACAGCGGTCGATCTGCCCGGCAGCAATGATCTCTACGTGGTGAGCGTGCATCTGTACGCATCCGGCAACTCGACGGACCGCAACAACGAAGCCATCGCCATCAAGAATAATATCCAGGCGAATTTCCCTGCCGGTGCCTGGGTGATTGTCGCCGGCGACATGAACACCGGCACCCGCACGGAGCCCGCGATTGCCACCTTCAAGACGTTCCTGAGCGATTCGCCAATTCCCTCGGATGCGGTAGTCGGCGGCGATGAAGACACCAACCTGAATCGCAACAGTCCGTATGACTATGTCCTGCCCAGTTTCTCGATGACCAACACCCTGACGAATGTGGTGATTGCCTCCCAGTCGTTTCCCAAAGGGCTGGTTTTTGATTCGCGGGTGTTTACGCCACTCGCCGATGTCGCGCCTGTACAGATGTATGACTCCACTAATTGTCAGCACATGGCGGTGATCAAGGATTTTTACGTGAACGGTGGCGGGACCAATCCTCCCCCGTCGGCGCCGGTGATCACGGATCAGCCGGACAGTTTGAACGTCGTCGAAGGAAACAACGCCGCCTTTTCCGTGACGGCCACGGGAGCCGCGCCCCTGGCCTATCAATGGCGCTTCAATGAAATGACTCTGCCCGGGGAGACGAACACAAGCTATACGCGACTCAACGCGCAACCCGCCGATGCAGGGGACTACACAGTGGTGGTGACCAACGGCAGCGGCAGCGTGACCAGTGCGGTGGCCGTGCTGACCGTGCTGCCTCCGGGGGGCGGAGGCACGGGTGACGTGATTGCCCAGTGGGATTTCAATGATGGGACACTCAGTCCGTCCATCGGGTCCGGGACTGCCGGCTACACGGGAGGCGCCACCGCCAACCCTGGAGGAGAATTTGCCGGCGGCAGCTCCACCGATCCCACCCTGGGGACCAATCAAGCATGGAACACCTCCACCTATCCGGCCCAAGGCACGGCCAACAAGACCGCCGGGGTCCGGTTTGCCGTCAGCACGCTCGGAAAGGAGCAGATTTCCATCGCCTGGGATGTGCGTGCGAGCAACACAGGCAGTAAATACACCCGCCTGCAATACACGACCAATGGAACCACCTACTTCGATTTTCCGGTTACCGTGGTCAATCCCACTAGCTTCGGCCGGCGCACCAATGATCTCTCCTCCATCGCCGGGGTGAGCGACAATCCGGCGTTCGCGTTTCGCATCGTTGCGGAATTTGAGAGTACGGCAATCAATTCGGGATCAGCAATCTACGCCGGGGCGGGCACCACCTACGGGACCAGCGGGACCCTCCGCTATGATATGATGACGGTGTACGGTTCCACCATCGTTCCGCCGCCTGAGATCACCGTGCAACCGCTCAGCCAGAATCAACCCGAAGGCAGTGGATTGCTGCTTTCGGTGGAGGCTGATGGAACACCCCCCTTGGATTACCAATGGTACAAGGATTTGGGGCCGATCCCCGGTGCAACCAATTCCGGTTTTTCCCTCGGTTCCGCAACGACCAATGATACCGGCGACTATTTCGTGATCGTTTCCGGCCCGTCGGGTGCGGTGACCAGTTCTGTGGCCAGTGTGGTCATCTACCGGCCGCTGAACATTGATTCGCCGTTCTCCGGGTTGACGGCGATCTGGGGGCGGAATGCACTGCTGACGGTCGGCGCGACCGGGTCCGACCCCCTGGGGTACCAGTGGTACCGGGCTGGCACGCCGCTGGGTGGAGCCACGAATGCGACCTTGCTTTTCCCCGGGGTTCAATTCACCAACGCCGGCCTTTATTCGGTCATTGTCAGCAGTCCCTATGACCAGGCGACGAACCCGCCGGCGCCCTTGGTGGTGATCCCGGCCGGGGTTTCGGTGGGGATTTATGGGGAGCTTGCCGGCCTCACCCTCACCGGGGCGATCGCCAAT
>JALOTU010000229.1 GCA_025457725.1 Verrucomicrobiota bacterium | reverse complement strand
CTCCCGGCATTTCCGATGGACGGGGGTCGCGTGCTGCGTTCGTTGCTGGCCATGCGAATGAGTGCCGTGCGGGCCACGCACATAGCGGCCACCGTGGGCAAAGGTTTCGCGGTTCTGTTCGGCTTCGTGGGATTGTTGACGAATCCGATGCTGCTGCTGATCGCGTTGTTCGTCTGGATCGGGGCGTCTCAGGAAGCTGCCGCTGTGCAGATGAAATCCTCCTTCGCTGGCGCGGCCGTGCGTGACGCCATGCTCACGGACTTCCGGGCGCTCTCGCCGGAGGATTCGCTGGCCGATGCCACGAAGCTGGTTCTCGCGGGTTCGCAGACAACTTTTCCGGTCGTAAGCGGCGGGCGCGTGGTGGGCATTCTGGATCACGGCGCGTTGTTCCAGTCATTGCGCGAACGCGGCGACCTCGCACTGGTTGGCGAGGTGATGCGCTCCGAGTTTGTCACGTTGCGGGCGGATCAATCCCTGGACGAAGCCCTGGCCGAACCGGGGGCCGAAGGCGGACTCACGATGGTGGTGGTCGAGGATGGCCGGTTGGTCGGCTTGCTGACGCCGGAGAACGTGGGCGAGTTCTTCATGATCCGCGGCGCGCTGGCGCAGCGTCCGATCCCGCCCCGCGTGCCGCCGGTCATTGCCGACTTGCGTCCGAGCCGGGGCAGTGCAACCTGAGGCCAATGGTCGAGGGAAGAACTGCCATGATCGCCCCGCTTTCCCAAGCTGAACGGGAATCCATGATGACGCTTTGCCTCACGGCCGCGTTTGCCGACGGCGGGCGCGAGGGACCGAAGCGCATTGCCGAGACCGTGCGCATTGAGCAACGCCGGCCAGGTCCATCGCCTGGAAGGGGCAGCTGTTGGCCGCAGCACTCGGCGTGCTCATGGTGCTCCCTATGATTCGCCCCACCGACTTCCTGTAAACATCCGTCCCTTCGGCTTCTCTGAGGGGCGAGACCACATTTGGCAAACAATGGAACTATGAGCGACAAAGACTTAGCCCGGCTGATACAAATCCAGGGTGTATCCCCATGGCGAATCCACGTTGCCCGGTGGATTGAGAGTCAAGGTGTCCAGTTTGTGATTGTGGCCGTCATCCTCCTGAACTCGGTGGTTCTGGGCTTGGAGACGTTTCCGCGCATCCTGGAGGGATACGGGCCGCTGCTGAAGGCGATCGATCGGGCGTGTTTGCTGGTATTCATCATTGAACTGGGCGTCAAGCTGGCGGTCTACCGGGGTATCTTCTGGAAGAATGCCTGGAACGGCTTTGACTTTGTGGTTATTGCGATTGCCGTGGTCCCGAGCAGCGGGCCTTTCGCGGTGCTGCGCGCCTTGCGAGTGCTTCGAGTGCTCCGCTTGTTGACGGTCATCCCGTCATTGCAAAAAGTCGTTGCGGCATTTTTCCACGCCATCCCGGGGCTTGGAGGGGTCATGGCGGTGCTGGCCGTCTTTTTCTTCACTGCGGGGGTCCTGGCCACTCACCTCTTCGGGGTCTCGTTTCCCGATTGGTTTGGCAATTTGAACAGGAGTCTATTCACCTTGTTTCAAATCATGACGCTGGAGGGTTGGTCCATGGGAATCGTGCGGCCAGTGATGGTGGTGCATCCCTGGGCGTGGGCATTTTTTGTCCCGTTCATTGTCATTGCAACATTCACCATTCTCAATTTGTTCATCGGAATCATCGTGTCGACCATGCAGGAGCTCAATCAGAGTCCTCCCAAGAGTCCGTCCCGGTCCGATAAACTGGCACTCCTTGAGAAAATTGAAGCAGATATTCAATCGCTGAAGGCATCCCTCGAAGAAGGGCCTGCAAACCCGCAACCATAGCGCCGTGACGAGGTCGCTTCCGGAATCCCGAACCGGGTCCGTTTTCCGGGCGGCCTCCATGCGCTGAACCCGATCCGGCGATCCATGCGCATGCCGCAGCGGGACCGATCGGGGGCGTGCATGAGGAGGGCGAGGCGTGCGTTGGGGAACGGCTGCCTCGGTTTGTCCCAAGTGTCACGTGAGGACGCGGCATTCGCGCGTTCACCGGGAATGGGCTAGAGTCACGCCTTAGTCGACCAAAGCGGTCCATATCATGAAACGTTTTCATCCCATCGTCGCCTGCCTTTCGTTGAATGACCCGGATGCCGGCGTTCTGGTCTGGGTGCTGAATATCACGCGGCTGGCAGACGCTTCGCGCGTTTCTTCTGTCCATGCGTGGCAGCCCGTCGATATCCCTCCAGGCGTCATGGAGCGCTATCCGCGGCTGCTGGAACCAGGGGTTCAGGTGGCGGAGGAGCGCATTGAAAAACTCCGTGCCGACCGCCTCCGCGAGTCGGCGCTCCCGCCCACCGCCATGGCCCGGGCGGTCAGTCAGGAAAATCACGATCGCGTCACGATCGGATGCCGTGGGCACGACGCAATCTATGCCACGCTGCTCGGCCGCACGGCCGGGGCGATACTGCGAGCCTGTCCGGTGCCGGTGGTGGCGGTGAAGAAGAAGGCGAGCACGACGTCTTTCCTCGCGTCACTGCGCGACCACTGACAGGGTATCGGTTTTCCAGTATGCGATGACTCTGCTCTGGCCCATCCTGGTGCTGGCGGGAACCGGCTTCCTGGCTCCCTTGCTCAGCCCGCGCCTCCGTAGCGCCGCCCTGTTCGCGCTCGTGCCCGCCGCTGTTGCCGGATGGTTTGCCTGGCAAATGGCGACCTTGGGCAAGGACGAAACGATGACTTCGAGTCTGCCCTGGTTTGGCATGCTCGGCGCGGGATTGGATTTTTGGCTCGACGGCTTCGGAGGGCTGATGGCGCTGCTCGCCACCGGCATCGGGTCCCTGATCGCAGTCTATGCTTCCGGCTACATGGGCGGCCATCCCCAGATGGGTCGGTTTCTCATGCTCCTGTTCGGTTTCATGGCGGCGATGGTGGGCGTCGTCGTCGCCGACAACCTGATCCTGCTCTTTGTCTTTTGGGAGCTGACCAGCATCACCTCGTATCTGCTCATCGGGTTCAATCACGAGGACAAGGAGGCGAGGGCGAAGGCTCTGCAGGCGTTGCTTGTGACTGGAGCGGGCGGGTTGGCCATGCTCGCCGGGCTGCTGCTGCTGGGTGGCGCGGCGGATTCATGGAAGCTTTCCGAGCTGCTCGGCCGCGGTGAACAGATCGGGGCGTCGCCCATGTATCCGGTGTTCACCCTTCTCATTCTTGCGGGCGCCGCGGCCAAGTCCGCCCAGGTGCCGCTGCACTTCTGGCTGCCGAATGCCATGGCGGCGCCGACGCCAGTGAGCGCGTATCTGCATTCGGCCACGATGGTCAAGGCCGGGGTGTTTCTCCTCGCGCGACTCTCGCCCGTGCTCGATGGGACGGTGCTCTGGCACGGAACACTCGGCGGCGTTACGCTGCTGACAGGCGCGGGCCTGGGAATCGTGCAACACGATCTCAAGCGCATTCTGGCCTACACAACGCTCGCGGTTCTGGGCACCCTCACCATGCTCATTGGTGTCGGGACGGAATTGGCGCTCGAGTCCATGGTCGTTTTCCTTGTCGGACACGCCCTATACAAGGCGGCTCTTTTCATGGTCGCCGGGACGATTGATCACGGGACGGGCACGCGGGATGTGCGCCGCCTGTGGGGCCTGCGGCGCATCATGCCGTTCACCGCCACGGCTGCACTGCTCGCGGCCTTCTCGAAGGCCGGCTTTCCGCCGTTCTTCGGGTTCATCGGCAAGGAGTATGTTTACAAGACCGGGTCGGCCATGGAGGCGGCGGCTCCGCTCCTGTTGGGCGTGGCGGTGGTGGGGAACACAATGCTCTTTGCGCTGGCCCTAAAGGCCGGGTTTCATCCGTTTTGGTCGAAGCGCCAGGCCGGGGCGGACCCGGTGGCGGCGCATGAAGGACCGCCGTCATTGTGGGCGCCGCCTTTGGCTCTCGCGCTTGCCGGTCTGGCGCTGGGGCTGTTTCCGGGTTGGGCGGCGGAGACCGTCGTTGCTTCGGCGGTGTGCGGTATCATGCAACACCCGGTAGAGGTCAGCCTCGCTCTCTGGCATGGTTTGAATCTGCCGCTGCTCCTGAGCGGCGTGACCATTGCCGGGGGGTTCTTTCTCTATCGCCAGCGCCGATTGTTGTGGCGGCACCACCACACCGTCGAGGCACTTCGCGGACCGATGCACGTTTATGAACGCGGACTGGCAGGGCTGGTCGATTTTGCCAAAGCGCAGACCCGCGCACTCCAGTCCGGCACGCTCAGTCGTTATATCTTCATCATCCTGGGTTCGACCACGGCGTTGCTCCTGTGGAAGTTCGCGCACTTTCGGGAGTGGCCGGATCTGGCCTGGCGCGGGGGGGTGGACTGGGTTCCGCTGGCTCTTTGCATCATGGTCATGGCGGGAGCAGTCGTGGCCACGACCACGTCGAGCCGCATCACGATACTGTTTGCGCTCGGCGTCGTGGGACTGGGCATCGCGGTAATCTTCCTGTTCTACAGCGCACCGGATCTCGCAATCACGCAGATCCTGGTCGAGGCCCTGACCATCATTCTGCTGCTCATGGTGGTGCACCATCTGGCGCCGATCCGACATGAACAGCACTCGTGGGGCACGGCCTCGCAGGCCCTGCTCTCCGTGGTGTTCGGACTGTGCATGGGGCTGCTGGTGCGGCACGCGAAGGAGCTCCAGTTGGCTGCCAGCATCGCCGAGACCCTGGCGGCTTGGAGCTATCCCGAAGCCCATGGGCGCAATGTCGTGAATGTGATCCTTGTGGACTTCCGCGCCCTGGATACCTTCGGGGAAATCGTTGTGCTGGCCATCGCGGCCATCGGCGTGGCGGCCCTGCTGCAGCGGGAGCCCTCGGTGCGGAAGGAGAGGACATGAGTCGGTCCTTCATTCTCTCGCGGACCGCGCGGATGCTGCTTCCGGTCCTGGTGGTCCTGTCGCTGGTCACATTTTACCGCGGGCATCATCTGCCGGGCGGAGGATTCATTGGCGGGTTGCTGGCGGCATCCGGCTTTGCCCTCGTCGCCCTGGGTGATGGTACGGCGGCGGCGCGTCGACTTCTGCGGATCAAGCCGGTCAGCCTGATGGCGGGCGGACTTTCGGTGGCGCTGGGATCCGGAATCCTTGGCCTGGTTGCGGGCGGTGCTTTGTTCCGGGGTCTGTGGCTGCCGGAAATTCACATCCCGGTGCTCGGCGTCGTGCACCTGGGCACGCCCATGCTGTTCGACGCCGGGGTTTACCTGACGGTCGCCGGATTTGCGCTGCAGGTCCTCTTCTCGTTGCAGGAGGCGGACGCATGAACCTCGTGCTGGCCTTGACCATCGCCGTGTTGTTTGCCAGCGGCATTTATTGCCTCATGCGGCGCTGCCTTATGCGGCTTGTCGTTGGCCTGATCCTTCTCGGGCAAGGCGCCAATCTGCTGGTGTTTGCCGCGGCTGGATTGACGGCGGGTCAACCGGCGCTGGTCGCGGAAGGCGCCTCGGCTCCGCCGCCGGGAGCCGCGGATCCCTTGCCCCAGGCGCTTGTGTTGACGGCGATTGTCATCGGATTTGGCCTCACGGTGTTTTCGCTCACGCTGCTCAATCGGGCCCGCAAGGCTTCCGGCACCGATGACGTCGATGCCTTCAACCGGACCGACGCCGTATGAGTGACGCCGGGCTGCTATTCCTTCAGCTCATCGTGCCGGCGGCGACCGCCACGGTGTGCATGATCGCGCGCGGTTCCGCGCGGGTGCAACACTCGATTGGCGTGATGGGTGCAGCGGTGGCGCTCGCGGCAGCGGCGGCCTTGCTCCTGCGGGTGGACAGTGTCGGCGTCCTGGCCGCTCAGGCAGGCGGTTGGGCGGCGCCGTTCGGGATCACGATTGTGGCGGACCGGCTCGCGGCGGGCATGGTTCTGATCTCGGCGCTGGTCGGGTTGGCCGTGGCGGTCTACTCCCTGCGGGATCTGCGCGACGGCGCGTTGCACTGGGAATTCTTTCCCCTTTTTCACCTGTTGTTGCTGGGTGTGCAGGGATCCTTTTTGACCGGCGACCTGTTCAACCTCTACGTCTGGTTCGAGGTCATGCTGGTTGCCTCGTTTGTCCTCCTGACGTTGGGCAACCGGGCCTCCCAGCTCGAAGGCGCACTCAAATACGTGATGCTCAACATCGTGGCCTCGGCGCTCTTCCTCGTGGGCGCCGGCCTGATCTACGGAAAGCTGGGGACGCTGAACATGGCGGATATCGCCGTGAAGCTGCAGGATCCGCAAGAAGCCGCGCTGCTTCACACCTCCGGGGTGCTGCTGCTGGCGGCGTTTGGCCTGAAGGCGGGTTTGTTTCCGCTGTTCTTCTGGCTGCCGGCCTCCTACCACACGCCGCGCGTGGCGGTGTCGGCTGTCTTTGCCGGCCTGCTGACCAAGGTCGGCGTGTATGCGCTCATGCGTGCCTACACCCTCTTCTTCGCGGCCAAGTTTGCCGACCTCCAGGCGTTGCTGCTGTGGGTGGCGGCGGCGACGATGGTGACCGGCGTGCTGGGCGCAGCCGCGCATTTCGAGATCCGGCGCATCCTCTCGTTTCATATTGTCAGCCAGATCGGATACATGGTGCTCGGGCTGGCGCTCATGACGCCTTTGGCGCTGGCGGGAGCAATCTTCTATCTCGGACATCACATCATCGTGAAGACGAATCTCTTCTTTGTCGGCGGCATCGTGGAGCACCTGCGCGGCACAGGGGAACTCTCCAAACTCGGCGGGCTCTACAAACATGCGCCCTGGCTGGCGGCGTTGTTTTTCATACCGGCGTTTTCACTGGGTGGCATCCCCCCCTTGTCGGGATTCTGGGCCAAACTCGCGGTGATCAAGGCGGGCCTTGAGGCGCAGGCGTGGGCCGTGACATCGATTGCTCTGCTCGTGGGCGTATTGACGCTCTTCTCCATGACGAAGATTTGGGCGGAGGCGTTTTGGAAACGGCAGCCGGATGACCATAAGCCGCCGCCGAGGCCGGTCGGGGCGCGGCGGAAACTGATCCCGCTCGTGCTGCCGAGCGCGGTGTTCGCGTCGCTCACGATCGTGATCGGTCTGGCGGGCGGACCGCTGTTTGCCTTTGCCATGCGCGCGTCCGCGCAGTTGCTCGACCCGCAGGGCTACATCGAGGCTGTGCTGCGGGCGGGGGGAGGTGCGCCGTGAACAGGGTCTTCACCTGGTGCGTCACCGCAGTGACGTTCGGTCTTTTCTATCTGCGCGAGGTTCTGCACTCCAATTTGCGCGTGGCGCGGGATGTGTTGGCCCGGGATCCGCGACTGTCTCCGGGCATCGTCTCCCTCGCTCTGGGGGATCTGACCGATCGGCAAACCCTGGCCCTGGCGACCTTGTTGACGATGACCCCGGGGACACTGAGCCTCGAAGTTGACGAGCACAATCGCCTTTTGCATATCCACACCCTGTATACGAAGCCCTCTCCGGACGAGCTTCGTGCCTCCATCCAGCGCGACTATGAACGACCCATCCGCATTCTTTTCTGACCCGATCTCTGCAGCGACCATGGTATCGACGGCGCTCTTGCTCGTCGCTCTCGGGCTCGTCTTCGTGCGGGCATGGCGAGGCCCTTCCCCAATCGATCGCGTGCTCGCGCTCGACCTGGCCACCGGTGTCGCGCTGGCGCTCATTGTCTTGTTGGCCATCCGATTCCGCGACATGGTGTATCTGGATGTGGCGATCGCGCTCGCGGTGGTGGGATTCGTCGGCACGGCTGCCTTGGCCCGGTGGATCGCCAAAGGAGGGGAAGAGCCGTGATCGAATGGATGGCAGCCGTGCTGATGGTGGCGGGGAGCCTTTTCGTGTTGGTGGCGGCAGTTGGTGTCTTGCGACTGCCCGATGTGCTTTGTCGCATGCACGCTGCGACCAAGGCCGGGGCATTTGGCACGGCTCTGCTGCTCGTTGCCGCCGCGCTGGTCTTCGCGTCGCCGGCTGCCGTCGCAAAGGCGATGCTGGTGATCCTGTTCTTTTACGTCACCGCGCCGGTTGCGGGGCATCTGCTGGGGCGCGCGGCTTACACGAGCCGGAACCAGAGGCTGCTGCTCGATGTGGATGAATGGAGGGGCCGGAATGGGGGTCAAGCCATGGTCGTGTCCCAGGGGTCACGGCGCAAAGCCCTGCTGGCGCCATTGTGACCGACAGGCTTCTCGGACTGCACCTTCGAGTCCTCCATCAACCTGGGCGGAATTGGCCGGCGCTCCACCCACCTCCGGTTTGTGGGCACCACGGGAACAGGGGGCGCGCCAATGTCACGCGCTTTCTGAAGTCGCTTGAGCACGAACCCCCAAGCTTACAGAAGCAGCCGGCGTCCGGTCGGTCCAGGCGCGGCGTCTTCACCCCTGCCTTCACGGTCGGACAGCGGGGTTGCCGCCCCTCAAACGAACTCTTCCATCACCAGTTTCGAGCTGATGCGTGCGGACTCGAAAATCACCGGCAGGCCGCTCCCCGGATGCGTGCCACCACCTACGAG
>JALOTU010000228.1 GCA_025457725.1 Verrucomicrobiota bacterium | reverse complement strand
CGGTCCTTGCAGCAACCCAGCTCCTGCCGGCGTCTTTTCCAGCTGTTGCCGAATTGGGTTGCATCATGGCTCAAGGCACTTTGATCGCCCGGAAGGCGATGAAGGAGGAGTGGCCCGGGGTGATCTTCGCGCTCGGCAAGTCGTTGGTTGGAAGCACCGCTCGGACAAAGAACCAGTCAGCAAGGTTGGTGGTGCCCCAAAGCTCGTAGAGTTCGTACGCTTTGCCCTGCCAGGCGACGGTTCCATCGTGCGTGGCCGTGAGGCGTTGTGCGGAACCTGCCTGGACCGGGTTCATTCCGCTCCGGTATTCCTCCACATTTGTCAGCCCATCCCGATCGTGGTCATCGTAGGCGTTGCGATCGGCTCCGGTCGCCGGATCAGGATTCCCAAACTGTGCCACCATCCAGTTGTCCGGGATGCCATCGATGGCTCCGGATGGTTTGGTGTCCGGGTTGAATGAAAGCACCCGAACCCGGGCCCAAGGGGACGCGTGCGTCCCGTCGTCAAGCCGGTAGTAGACGCTGCCGCGGGAGGAGTTCCCCGCCGGATCGTAACGACTGGTCTGGCTCCAGTAGTCCGCCGGCAAGTAGTGAAGTGTGTTGCCCGTCACGCTGAAGGTGCCGTTTCCCGGCAGGGTTGGGGAATAAAGTTCCGCCGTGGGCGCGGTGGACTGAAGATCGCCGGCCAGCAGGATTTCATTGATCCCGGGCACTGTCGGACCGGTGTCGGCGGTGGTGATGTCCATCATCCGGTTGAAGCTGTAAGGATTCTCGCTTGAGTGCTTCATGCTCAAAGCGTGGCCGACCTCGTGGCAAAGGACCTCCTCGAACGTGATGGCGTTCTGCATGGTGGCATTCGCGTGGTTGAGCACCACATAGCCGCTTGTTGTGTGGTGAAAGTCATTGAGGAACACCCTTCCCCCCGTGGTCCAGCCATTGGCGAGCGCCGCCAGGCCGGCCCGGTTGCCTCCAATCCCCAGCGTGGTGGTCCCGGCGATTTCCCCATAGGAGTTGTGAAGCTGAATTCGAAGCCGCCGATCGGAGAGGTTTACATCGGCAGCGCTCATTCCGAAACTGGTGACCCCCTCAAAGTCAAAATCCACGGAGGCGACCTGCTTCCAGGCTGCCAGCGCATTGCTGACAGCCGCCAGAGCCGTGGTCAACGACATGCCCGATGGCAGAGCGTCCGCGTCCACGAGGTACGGAATGGGATCTCCCCGGTCCGGACCGATAAAACGCCACGGCAGCCCGTAGGTGCCATCCGTATAGAGGTTGGTTGTGCCGGTGGAACTTGCTTGGGCAGTCGGAGACACGTCCGTGACCCAGGCGGCCTGGTCGGTGACATCATCCCCGAAGGACAGCGAGCCGACCGCGAGTCTGCGGACTTCGCCCAGCAGGGTTGGCGCTTGCCGGGTCAGCACGGTCCCGGACGAGTCCGGGTTCAGGCGCAGCCGGCCATCCCGACCCCGTTTGAGGAAAAACAGCCGCTCGTCACCGATTTGAACATCGGGTTGGCAGCCCTGGCAGAAGGATTCATCGCCCACCGTGCCGCCGGGCTGAACGATCGACAATGACATGGGCGTCTTTCCCCGGAAGCACTCGCGCACCTGAATGGTGTAGAGGGTTTCAATGCGACCGTGGTCATTTTTGAGGCTTTGCGCGTATGTCACCACCCCGTGCAGCACGGCATCCGAGGTTTCGAACTCCAGCGGAGGCAAAGGCCTGGCGTTGGTTGAAACCGCTTTGGCTGATGAATTTCCTGCCGCAAATACCAAGGAAACGAGGCAGGTTATGGCAAGTTGTCTCATATCCGGTTCAGCATTGAAGACTGCCTCCTGGCAGGAACCGTGCCGCGAACGGGTGTCCGGTCGACCGACTTCAAAGACTTTGACGGCCATCGGAATCACCCGTAACGTTTCCGTCCCCTGTTTATGGGGCATTAGACATGATAGGATATCTCTTCAAAAAGGTTTTTGGGTCCAAGAACGAGCGCGAGGTGCGGCGACTGCGTCCGTTGGTGGCCAAGGTGAACGAGTTGGAGGCCGGGTTCCAGTCGCTGTCGGACGATGCGTTGAGGGAAAAGACCGCCGCATGGAAGAGCCAGCTATCGGCGATCAAGGACGATGCGGAACTGGGCCGGCAGCTGGAAGCCTTGCTTCCCGAGGCTTTTGCGGTGGTCAAGAACGCCTGTCGCCGGATGACGGAACGCCAGGAGAGCATCACCGTCCGCGGGCATGAACTGATCTGGGCGATGATCCCATTTGATGTGCAACTCATCGGCGGCATGGGATTGCACCTTGGCAAAATCGCCGAAATGGCCACTGGCGAGGGAAAGACGCTCGTTGCCACCATGCCGGTCTATCTCAACGCTCTCAGTGGTCGCGGGGTCCATGTGGTGACGGTGAACGACTACCTGGCGGCGCGCGACAGCGAGTGGATGGGAGCGATCTACCGTTTCCTGGGGCTTACCGTGGGATGCATTCTGCACGATCAACCGCCGCGGGTTCGCCGGGAGCAATACGCGTGTGACATCACTTATGGCACCAACGCCGAGTTCGGTTTCGATTACCTGCGGGACAACGGCATGGCCACCCGCCCGGAGGAGCAGGTGCAGCGGGGGCACTACTTCGCCATCGTCGACGAGGTCGATTCGATCCTGATCGATGAAGCCCGGACCCCTCTGATCATCAGCGGTCCGGCGGTTCACACGTACGACGAGCAGTATGCCCAGTGGAAGGCGCCGGTGGAGAATCTCGTGCGCAGCCAGGAAAGGCTCTGCGCGCGTTTCCTGAAGGAGGTGGAGGATTTGCTCAAGAAGCTGAATCCGGCGGATGGTTCGAACCCCGAGGATCCGGGTGCGCTCGAGCAGGAGATTGGGCTGCTGCTCTACCGGGTGAAGATGGGACAGCCTCGATCCGAAGCCCTGCTCAGATTGCTGGAGGAGCCGGAGCACATGCGCCTGATGAACAAGGCGGAACTGACGCTGCATGCCGACCAGAAGAAGACGCTGCTCTATGCCGAAAAGGAGCAGTTGTTCTTTGCCATTGAGGAGAAAAGCCACGAAGCCGACCTCACCGAGAAGGGCCGCAACCTGATCAGCCCGGATGATCCCGAGGCCTTCATGATGCCGGACATCACCACCGAGATTCACAACATTGATACCGGCCCCGAGCAGGATCCCAGGAAACGCATGGAGCTGAAGCAGAAGTTGCAGTCCGGGTTCGAGGCCAAGGCGCAGAAGATTCATGCCATCAGCCAGCTGCTCAAGGCCTACTGCCTCTATCAGAAGGACGTCCAGTATGTGGTGCAGGACAACAAGGTGATCATAGTCGATGAGAATACCGGACGACTCATGACCGGCCGGCGGTGGAGTGATGGCCTGCATCAGGCTGTCGAGGCCAAAGAAAGCGTATTGATCGAGCGGGAGACGCAGACGCTCGCCACGGTGACGATCCAGAACTATTTCCGTCTCTATACCAAACTGGCAGGAATGACGGGTACCGCCGAGACGGAAGCGCAGGAGTTCTTCGACATCTACAAGCTGGGCGTGCTGGTCATTCCCACGAACAGGCCCTGCGTTCGCAAGGATGCCAACGACTCGGTGTACAAAACCAAACGTGAAAAGTACAACGCCGTCGTCAAAGAGATTCAGGATATCCACGCGCAGGGTCGGCCCATTCTCGTCGGTACCATCTCTGTGGAGGTCAGCGAGCATCTTTCCCGCATGCTCAAGAAGGCAGGCATCGTGCATTCGGTGTTGAACGCCAAGTTCCACGAGCAGGAGGCGGAGATCATCACCCGTGCAGGCCAGCGGGGTTCGGTGACCATTGCCACGAACATGGCGGGTCGCGGAACGGACATCAAGCTGGGCGTCGGCGTGGCCGAGGCGGGCGGGCTTCACGTGCTGGCCACCGAGCGTCACGAATCGCGCCGGATCGACCGCCAGCTCCGGGGCCGCTGCGCCCGTCAGGGGGATCCGGGTTCCTCCCATTTCTTCATTGGATTGGAGGACGACCTCATGCGCCTGTTCGGTTCGGACCGCATCGTCAAATACATGGAGAAGATGGGTCTGGAGGAGGGGCAGGAACTGGAGCATCCGCTGCTCAATCGTTCCATTCAGCAGGCGCAGAAGCGGGTGGAACAGCACAATTTCCAGATCCGCAAGCGCACGCTCGAATACGATGACGTGATGAACAAGCAGCGCGAGGTCATCTACGGCTTCCGCAATGAGATTATCCATGGCCAGGATGTTCGCGACCGTTTGCTGGACATCATGGAGGAAGTCGTGGTCCAGAAGGTGGAGGAGTACACGACCGGGGCGGACGTGGAATCCTGGCAGCTTCGCCCGCTGGCCGACTGGGTCAACCTCAACTTTCCGCTGGGCATGCCGGAGGGGGAGTTGATCAAGGCGGGCCAATCCGGCTCCGAGCAGCCGGTGGCCGGATCCCTCTACGACGGCCTGACGCCCGCACAATTCGCCGTCTGTACCTTCATTACCGATGAGGTCCGCAAGTCCTACAATCTCAAGATCAGTTTTGAGGATGTCACAGCCCTCGAGTCCGTGGAGCGTTTCACCATCCTCAGTGCCATCGACAAGCGCTGGCAGGAGCATCTCTACGACATGGACAGCCTGCGCTACAGCATCGGGCTGCGCGGCTACGGCCAGCGTGATCCCCTGATTGAGTACAAAGCGGAGGCGTTCAAGATGTTTGACGAATTGATGGTGAACATCAAAACCGAGATCTGCCACAACATCTTCCGCAGTGCTTCAAGCATGATGGCGTTCGAGAACTTTCTCCGCAATGCCCCCCAGAAGACCCTGCATCAGGAGGCCAGCGCCTTTGGGGCGCAGGGTGGATTGGCGCCGGCGAAGGCCGGGCAAAAGCAGGCCAGCGATATCGTCAGCGAAGCGGCTGAAGCCATCGAAAAGGCCAAGCCCGTTCGCTCCGGCCCCAAGGTGGGGCGCAACGATCCCTGCCCCTGCGGCAGTGGCAAGAAGTACAAGCAGTGCTGCGGCAGGTAGACCCGCCTCCGCTGCTGTTGGCACACCCATGCCCCCCCCGCAACCGCGGTCCGGCCCTGGTTGCAATCTGGTCAGGCAAGTCCAGTCAAAGTCGGGCGACCATGTGTTGCGATGATCCGATTCGCGCGCGCATTGCGGCCAACGGCACCACGACCAGGCTGGCGCCTGCCCTCGGCCAGCATGGCTGCAATCCTTGGCTCCACCTTAAGCATCAGTTTCGGCGCACGAGACTTCATCTGACTCATTCCCCCCCAAGCCTCACGGGTGGAGGTGGACCAGGAAACCGGCATTTCCAAAGACTGTTGCAATTCTAACGCACTGGTCAAATTGAGCCTGAAGCCCGCTTCCTCCCCAAGTTCACTGGTCGTGCTCCGTTATTATTAGCAACAAGATTCTCCAATAAACACGGCATCAGCCGGCACTTCGGGCGGTTGTGAAGACCGTGCTGGCATCACGACTGCTTGGGCCGGGTCAGCGATTGATCACAGCCGCCTCAGCGTGATCGGAGAGACGGTGCTGGGCGGCGGACGCCGTGAAGGCGGGATTGATTGCTGGAAACCCGGTGAGAGGTCGTGTGCCCGACTCGCACACAGTCAAAGCATCCTGCTCACGCGGAC
>JALOTU010000227.1 GCA_025457725.1 Verrucomicrobiota bacterium | reverse complement strand
TCCCATCGTTACATCCCGGCCCGGCAGTTGCCGGACAAGTCGGTCAGCCTCATCGATACCGCCTGCGCCCGCGTTGCGGTGAGTCAGTACGCGGTGCCGGCGGAGGTGGACGATTGCCGGCGGCGCATTCAGGGCCTGGAAACCGAACAGGACATCCTGAATCGCGAGACCGCGGTCGGAATGAACCACAGCGACCGCCTGGGGGAAGTCGGCGAAGAGCTGACCAGGGAGCGCGAAGCGCTGGCCAAGCTGGAGGAACATTGGAACCAGGAAAAGGAACAGGTTGCCAAGATACTCGAGATCCGCGGCAAACTCCGCGCGGCCGGCTCGGCGATTGAGGCTCAGCCGGAAGAAATGAAGCCGGGTATGGCGGCCACTCCCCAGGATGCCCTCTCCACGGAGGATCGCGACAAACTGCTCGATGAATTGAAGGGTTTGCAGGAAAAGCTGACCTCCTTCCAGGGGGAAGCACCGTTGATCTTTCCCAGCGTCGATCAACAGGCGATCGCCAGCGTGGTGGCCGACTGGACCGGCATTCCCGTGGGGCGCATGGTCAAGAACGAGATCCAGCAGATCCTCAACCTGGCCGACCAGCTCGAGCAGCGCGTCATCGGGCAACGTCACGCCCTCGATACCATCGCCCGCCGCGTTCAAACCAGCCGCGCCCAGCTGGACAACCCCAATCGGCCCATCGGCGTGTTCATGCTCGTGGGTCCGTCAGGAACCGGCAAGACGGAGACGGCGCTGACCCTGGCGGAAGCCTTGTACGGCGGCGAGCAAAACATCATTTCGATCAATATGTCCGAGTTCCAGGAGGCGCATACGGTCAGCACCCTCAAGGGCGCGCCTCCGGGTTATGTCGGCTACGGCGAGGGCGGGGTCCTGACCGAAGCGGTGCGCCGCCGCCCCTACAGCGTGGTGCTGCTGGACGAGGTGGAAAAGGCGCACCCGGATGTGCATGAAATCTTTTTCCAGGTCTTTGACAAGGGGTGGATGGAGGATGGGGAAGGGCGCGTGATCGATTTCAAGAACACCATCATTCTCCTCACCAGCAACGCCGCCCAGGACGTCATCATCAACATGTGCAAGGATCCCGAGCTGATGCCCGATGCCGAGAGCCTGGAGAAGGCCATGCGCGGGCCGCTCACCAAGGTGTTTCCCGATGCGCTGCTCAACCGGTTGCTGGTGGTGCCCTTCTATCCCATCAGCAAGGCCATGCTGCAGGTGATCATCAAGCTCAACCTGAAAAAGGTGGAGAAGCGGGTGCTGCAGAATCACAAGGTGCCTTTCACCTACGACGATGCCGTGCCCGAACTCATCGCCAACCGATGCACCGAGCTGGAGCGAGGGGCGCGCATGGTGGACGCGCTCATCACCAATACCCTGCTGCCTGAAATTGGCCGGGAATTCCTGCAGCGCCTGGCCAATGGCGTGGAGGTCAAACGGGTCCACATTCAGGCCAGGGAGGGTGCGTTCAGCTACGTCTTTGAGTGAGGTGCCCGCGGATTCATCGAATGAGCTTGCCTCTAATGAGGGGCAGAAGGTAAAACAACAGTAGCAGCCACAGGAGAAACATGGGCAACGCAACACAACAAAACCGGGATTTTGCGATCAAGACGGCCCTTGGCGAGGATGATTTGCTTCTGCGACGCGCCACCATCAGCGAGTACCTGGGTCGTCCGTTCCAAATCGTCGCGGAATTGTTGAGTGAGGAACCGGAGATCAATTTCGACGATGTCGTGGGAAAGACGGCCCATATACGTGTCAGCCGGGGCGACGAGGACATCCGCTACTTTCATGGTTACGTCAGTCGGTTTCAGCAGGTGGAGCAGGAGCATGATTTTGCGCGGTACAGCCTGACCCTCGTGCCGTGGCTTTGGTTTCTGACCCGAACCGCGGACTGCCGGATCTTCCAGGGCAAGACCGCCGTGGACATCATCAAACAGGTGTTCAAGGATGCCGGGTTCACGGATTTCAAGGACAGCCTTGTCGGCAGTTGCCCCACCCGGGATTATTGCGTGCAATATCGGGAGACGGACTTCAATTTTGTCAGCCGGCTCATGGAGGAGGAGGGGATCTACTATTTCTTCCAGCACGAAAAGGAGAAACACACCCTGGTGCTGGCCAACGCCAAGAGCGCCCACGCACCGTTCGGGGAATACAAGGAAATCGCGTATCGACCCCGCAGCGAGGCGTTGGGGGATTCGGAGTGCATTTCGGACTGGGTGATGGAGAAGTCAGTCCAGCCGGGCGCGTTTGTCCACACCGATTACGATTTCGAAAAGCCCAAGTCGAACCTGCTGACGAATTCAACCATCAAGCGCCAACACGCCATGGCTGAATTTGAAATCTACGATTACCCGGGCGAGTACGTGGCCAACAGTGACGGCGAGCGCTCTGCCAAGATCCGGATCGAAGAACTGCAGTCCCGGCACGAGATCTTCCACGGACAGACGACGGCGAGGGGGGTGTGCAACGGATCTTTGTTCTCGCTGAAGGACCATGCCCGCGGCGATCAAAACCGCGAGTACCTGGTCATCGGCACCGAGATGCAACTCGATGCCGGACCGTACGAGGCCGGGCAGGAGGGAGACACCAAGTCGTTCCTGTCATGCAGCCTTACAGCCATCGATTCCAGCCGCCCTTACCGTTCCCAAAGAGCCACACCCAAACCGCTGATTCAAGGGCCGCAGACCGCCGTGGTGACCGGGAAGTCCGGGGAGGAGATTTGGCCCGACAAATACGGCCGGGTGAAGGTGCAGTTTCATTGGGATCGCGAAGGCAAGTTCGATGAAAACAGCTCGTGCTGGATTCGCGTGGCCCAGGTCTGGGCGGGCAAGCAATGGGGCGCCATGCACATCCCCCGCATGGGGCAGGAGGTGATCGTGGAGTTCCTCGAAGGAGACCCTGACCGCCCCATCATCACCGGCCGCGTCTACAACGCCGACCAGACGGTTCCTTACGAGTTGCCTGCGGACAAGACCCAGAGCGGCATCAAGAGCCGGTCATCCAAGGAGGGCACGGGCAATCATTTCAATGAAATCCGGTTTGAAGACAAAAAAGGCGAGGAAAATGTCTTCATCCAGGCTCAGAAAGATCACGACCTTCTCGTCAAGAACGACCTTCGGGAAAAGGTGGGAGGAGGCGACGACGGCAGCGCGGCAGAGGGAAGCCGTCACCTGCTGGTCAAGAAGGACCAAAAGGAAAAGGTGGAGGGGAACAAACACCAGACCGTTGTGGGCGATCAAATGCGGAAAGTGGACGGGGCTGATCATCTGACGGTCGGAGGCGATCAGGCAGTCAAGGTCGGCGGGGATGCCAATCTGGACGCCGCAATGAATCTCAATGCCGAGGCGGGCCAGAAGATATCCATCAAGGCCGGCACCGACCTCCACGAAAAGACGGGCATGAACTACGGCCTGGATGCCGGAATGGCCATCCATCTGAAGGCGGGCATGAACATCGTCATCGAGGGTTCGGTGCAGGTGTCGTTGAAAGCCGGTCCCAGCTTCGTGGATATCGGCCCCGCCGGTGTGTCGATCTCCGGTCCGATGGTCATGATCAACAGCGGAGGCGCAGCGGGTTCAGGCGGCGGCAGTTCGCCGACCGCCCCGCTGGCAGCAAAATCGCCGGAAGAGCCTGATGAGGCCACCGGGTGACGTTCAACCGCGAAGCGCTTGCAAGTTCAAAGCGATCAACCAGGCAAACCCCCAAAGAAAGGAATAGCATGCCACCTCTGGCCACCACCGGATGCACGATGATGTGCACGTTTGGAGTGGCGCCAAGCGTTCTCAACGCGCTTCAGGCTCCGACAACCCTGGTCGGCACGCCGGCCGCCACCATCATGGACAACAAGCCCATGGCCAACATTCCCCCTTTCGGAATGTGCATGTCGCTCGCCAACCCGACGGTCGCTTCCGCCACCGCCGCCGCAATGGGCGTCTTGACGCCCATGCCGTGCATTCCCAACACCACCGCGCCATGGGTTCCCGGCTCGCCTACGGTCATGGTTGGGAACGCACCCGCGTTAAACATCACCTCGAAGTGCATGTGTATGTGGGGCGGTGTCATCTCCATCATCGCACCCAGCCAGGTGCAGACGATGGTTCCTTGAGCGGGAGGGCCATGTTCGGGAAGTTCTTCAAGTCGACCCCGCGTCCGACGCCAGCGTCGCTGGCACGCATCTCAATTCCGACCGACGAGCTGGTGTCCCGCATCAAGGCCAGTCCCGAAGCCAGGGCCTTGTACCATCCCGGCCAGTCAACCGGAGAACTCCTGCGCTCCCTGGAGGTCAATCACCTGGGGCTGGATTCGGTAAGACTGCTGGCACATGGACTGTCGGAAAGAGACGCCGTCAAGTGGGCGGTGGAAAGCTCCAGATTGCTGGTCAACAAGTTGAATGCTGCGGACAGGAAAGCCCTGGCAGCCGCGGAGCACTGGCTCGGAAACCCCACCTCCGAAACCCAGGCTGCCGCCGACAAAGCCGCGGGCGCCACGAATGGCGCAGGCCCCGGTGGTTGGGCGGCACAGGCAGCCGCCTGGACCAAGCCTCTTGATCAGTCTGCCAGGAACAACGCTGCGGCCGCCGTGCCGGAGACCCCTGGCGATGGCGATGCGCCCGAAATGACCGCCGCCGCGGTGGTTGGATCCATCCTGCTGGCAGCCGGGCTGACGGACAAATCGGCCATGGAAGATACACCCAGGCCGAATGCAAACCTCGCGAAGGATGTCCCGCAGCCTCAGCCACCCACAGCAGCTGCTGCTTCCAATGACGCAAAACCCGCAACGCAAGCAGTACCCGGCGTTCCACCAGCAACGCCATCCGCGCCAGTAATGGGGCAGGTTCCAAAGCCGGCCACGCCTGCTGCACCGGCCACGCCTGCTGCACCGGC
>JALOTU010000226.1 GCA_025457725.1 Verrucomicrobiota bacterium | reverse complement strand
TGGGCCACCTGGTGTCCGCCCTGCCGCCAGGAAATCCCGCATTTCATCCAGCTGGCCAACGAGGTCTCCCGGGAAGAACTGGTCATCATCGGGGTCAGTTCCGAGGACGAGAACACGCTGAAGAAATTCGTGGCCAAACAGGGGATCAATTACGCGATCGTATCGGAGGACAACCTGCCGGCACCGTTCGATGGCATCCAGGCCATCCCCACCACCTTCTTCATCGATCGCAACGGGCTCATCCAGGACGTGGTGGTGGGATACCAGGACTATGAACAGCTGAGGAAACTGGCCCTGGCCGACGATCTTCCCGCCTCCACGGAGCGGGCGCCGGAGGAACAGCCCTGACGCCTTTGTCCCGCCCATGAACGAACCCCCGTCTCCGGAACCCGCGCCGACGCCGATGCCATTGCTGGCGCGAATGATGAACGTGTTCGCCGTGCCGGGGGACGTGTTTGAAAACGTGAAGCGCAGCCCGAATTCCCCCGGGTCATGGCTGCTGCCCATCCTGGTGGCGTGCGTGGTGGGGACGGTGTCCGCGATCATCCTCTTTTCCCAGCCGGCCATCCTCCAGCAAATGCGCGACATGCGGGCCAAGGTCATGCAGCAGCAGGTGGAGAAGGGGAAGCTCACACAACAACAGGCCGATGAGGCCATTGCCATGGTGGAGAAGTTTTCCACGCCGACCATCATGAAGATCTCCGGAGCGGTTGGCGCGATGGTGGTCTCGTTCGTGCGCGTTTTCTGGTGGGCCTTTGCCCTCTGGTTGCTCGCCCTGCTGCTGCTGCGCTGTCGGATTCCTTATCTCAAAGCACTGGAAGTCACGGGACTGGCCAGCCTGATCGGCACCTTGGGCATGATGGTGACGCTGTTGTTGCAGATCAATCTCGGCCGGACCACGGCCACGCCCAGCCTGGCGCTGGCAGTCACCGACTTCGACCCGGCCAACAAGATGCACATGGTGCTGGGCGCCTTGAACCTGGTGCAGGTCTGGATGGTCCTGGTGATGGGCCTGGGGCTGGCGAGGTTGACCAATGTGCCGTTCGCGCGGGCCGGCCTGCTGGTCGTGGCCTTTTACTTTCTGCAAACCAGCGCGCTGGTATGGATGGGAGCCGGCATGGCCACGTTGTGAGCGCGTTCCTTGACCCCCGCTGAGGAGGCTTTCGAAGACCGAGAACATTTCAACATGAGCATTTCACGCAAGCGCCGGAAAATCATCGTATTCAGCATCATTGTTTTGGCCCTCACCGCCTTGATTACCTGGAGCATCGTCGGAAAACGGGAGGCGGTCATCCAGGTTCAAACCGAGAAGGTGAGCCGCCGGGATCTGACGGAATTGGTGGTCGCCAACGGTCGCATCGAGCCAGTCATCCAGGTGAACATCAGCCCGGAGGTCAGCGGTGAGATTGTCGAGCTGCCGGTGGTGGAAGGCCAGCAGGTGAACAAGGGGGACCTGCTCGTGCGCATCAAGCCGCAGCAATACGAGGCCAGCCGCGATTCCGCCAGGGCCACGTATGAATCCGCGCTGGCGGGGCTGGCCACGGCCCAGGCCCAACTGGCCCGCGCCGAGGCGGAATTCCGGCGCAACGAGGAGTTGTTCGCCAAGAATCTCATTTCCGAATCGGTCTTCCTCGAAGTGAAGACCAGTTATCAGGTGGAGGAGGCCCGCAGCAAACAGGCCGAGCAGCAAATCGCCAACGCCCAGGCCGCCCTCGAGCGGGCCGAGGAGGACCTGCTCAAGACCGCCATCTACAGCCCGCTCAACGGCACCGTCACCCGGCTCAACTCCCGGCTGGGAGAGCGCGTTCATGGCACGGCGATGATGGCGGGGACCGATATCATGACCGTGGCCGATCTCAACGAAATGGATGCGCTGGTGGATATCGGTGAGATGGATGTTGTCCTGATGAAGCCCGGACAGAAGGCGCGCCTGGAGGTGGACGCGTTCCGGGACCAGAAGTTTGCCGGAACGGTCGGAGAAATCGCCAACGCAGCCAAGGGCTCCGGTACGGCAAACCAAAACGCCGCCACCTCCCAGGAGGCCACCAAGTTCGAGGTGAAGATCCGGTTCAATGAAAAGGCGGCGTTCCGGCCCGGCATGTCCGTCACCGCCGAGATCGAGACCCAATACCGAACCAACGTGGTTTCGGTCCCCATCGCCAGCGTCACCACGCGACCGCCGAAAATGAACGATTCCACAAACAAGGTCGACCAGGCGGAATCAAAGGGCCCGGAGGACGGAGAACGATCCGGCGGAAAGAAGGGCCGGAAGGAACGCCAGAAGGCGGTCGAGGTCGTTTTTGTCGTGGAGGACGATCATGCCAGGCAGGCGGAAGTCAAGATCGGCATCAGTGATGAGGATTACTGGGAGATCACCGAGGGGCTTGAAGAAGGCGTCGAGATTGTCACGGGCGGCTATCGTGCCATCAGCCGTGAACTTCAGGATGGTTCCAAAATCGTGCGGGAAAACGGACCGGACGGGAAAGGTCGCGGCAACGGGGCGAAGCCCGGCGGCGCCTGACGACGCATGGCTCTCATCCGCCTCCAAAACATCAGCCGGCGCTACCAGATGGGCGGGGAAACCATCCACGCGCTGCGCGAAATCTCACTGGAGATCGAGCGCGGGGAGTATGTCGCCATCATGGGCCCGTCCGGGTCCGGCAAATCCACCCTCATGAATCTGATCGGCTGTCTGGACACCCCCACAACGGGCCGGTATGAACTCAACGGGACGGATGTCAGCGGCATGGACGACAACCGCCTGGCCGAGGTGCGCAACCGCGAGATCGGTTTTGTCTTCCAGACCTTCAACCTTCTGCCGCGATCCAGCGCGTTGCACAACGTGGAACTTCCCCTGATCTACGCCGGCCTGCGGGCGGAGGAACGCCGTCAAGTTGCACTCCAGGCCATCCGCGACGTGGGGCTGGAGGATCGGATGCATCACCGTCCCAATGAACTCTCCGGAGGCCAGCGCCAGCGCGTCGCCGTCGCCCGGGCGCTGGTCAACAAACCCTCGATCCTCCTGGCCGATGAGCCCACCGGCAACCTGGACTCCCGCACCGGCGAGGAAATCATGGCGCTGTTCGCTCAACTCTCCAACCGGGGCAACACCATCATCCTCGTCACCCACGAGGAGGAGGTGGCCCTCAACGCCCGCCGGATCCTGCGCATCCGGGACGGATTGATCGCCAGCGACGATCCGGTGGCCCCCCGGCCATGAAGCTGCTCGGTGAATTCACGGAGGGATTGCGGATCGCCTGGACGGCCATCCGTGCCAACAAACTCCGATCAGCCCTGACCACCCTGGGGATCATCATCGGCATCGTCACCGTCACGCTGATGGGCACGGCGATCGAGGGATTAAACGCCGCCTTCATGAACAGCGTGTCCTCCATCGGCGCGGACGTGCTGTATGTCCAGCGGCGTGACTGGCTCATCCGCTCCCATCAGGAATGGATCGAAATGCGCAAACGACGCGAGTTCACCCTGGACCAGGCGAAAGAGATCATGGACCGGGTGGACTTTGCCCAGGCCATGGCCCCGGGCGACAGCCACCGTGCCTCGGTCAAATATGGCGAAAGATCGGCCGACGGGGTGCGCGTTTTCGGCACGACGTGGGAGTTTGCCCGGGTGGCCAGCCTGGAACTCATGGAGGGTCGATTCCTTTCGGCCGCGGAGACCGATGGGGGTCGGCCGGTTTGCGTGATCGGCTCGGAGGTGGCAACGAACCTGTTCGAGGGCAACCCCGCCGTTGGCCATCGCCTGCGTTTGAACGGCAGGGGCTACGAGGTCGTGGGGGTGCTGGAAAAGCGCGGGTCCGCCCTCGGGGGCGAGAGCATCGACAGCCAGGTCGTGATCCCCATGCGCAACTTCACCCTGGACTTCGACCCCACACCCGACATCACCCTGCAGGTGAAAGTGAGCGAGATGATGTCCCTCGACGATGCCCGCGAAGAATTGCGCAACATCGTGCGCCGGGTCCGACGGGTGCCGCCCGGCGATCCTGATGATTTTTCCATCAACCAGCAGGATCAGCTGGTGAATATGTTCCGGCAGGTCGCCGGCACCATTGGGGGGGTGGGACTGTTCATCACCGGGCTGTCCCTGTTCGTGGGCGGCATCGGCATCATGAACATCATGTTCGTCTCCGTGGCGGAACGCACCAAGGAGATCGGCATCCGCAAGGCCATCGGGGCGAAACGCCGCACCATCCTCATCCAGTTTCTCATCGAGGCCGCCGCCATCTGCCTGCTGGGGGGGCTCATGGCGCTGGCCATCTCCTGGCCCGTCACGCTCGCCATGCGGCAGTTCATCCCGGCCACGCTGTCGCCGCTGGTGGTCAGCCTGGCACTGGCGGTTTCGGCGCTGACCGGAATCGTGGCGGGATTCCTTCCCGCCTGGCGCGCCGCCCGGATGGACCCGGTGGACGCATTGCGCAGTGAATAGGAAAGGCAGCCAACCCGTTTCCATCGCATGACAACCCAAGACAAGACGCGCCGCGCGGCGCTCTGGATCGTGCTTGCGGAAATGCGCGAGAGTTTCGCCATGGCCATGATCGCCATCCGGGGACACAAGCTGCGTTCCGCACTCACCCTGCTGGGGGTGTTGGTGGGCGTGTTTTCCATCATTGCCGTCATGACCGCGCTGCGGGTCATGCAAAGCAACATCGAACGCCAGCTCAGTCAGCTGGGCGCCCATTCCTTCATGGTCCGCAAATGGCCGAATACCATGTTCGGAGGAAATATTGACTGGCAGAAGTACCGCCGTCGCCAGGACATCAGCCTGGACCAGGCCAACGAAGTCATCCGGCGCGCGGTGCTCCCGACGGCGGTGGGCGCCGAGACGCAGTTCTGGGGCGGGCAGGTGGAAAGCCGCTTCGCCTCCAGCGCGCCCAATGTGCAGCTTTTCGG
>JALOTU010000225.1 GCA_025457725.1 Verrucomicrobiota bacterium | reverse complement strand
TCATTGACAACAGGCTTTCACCAGCCGTCGTCCGCGGGGAACAGATTCGAGAACTTCACGCTGTGGCGCGGCTCCGCCATCATGGGCGCCACGGCGTCGCGCCACCTGGCGTAGTGGGCCGTTTCCTTGTGTGCGGCAGCCGCGGCTTCGGTCCGATAGGCCTCGACCAACACGAACCGAGCTGCATCATCCAGTTGCTGCACGACATCAAAGCGGGCAATGCCCGGTTCGCGAACGCTGTGTTGGGCGTTCTCCTGGGATGCCGCCTGGAAGGCTTCAATGCATTCCGGCTTTACGTGGACATGAACATGGACGATCAGCATGGGATTCCTTTCCTTCAGTTGCAGCAACCATGCGATTCTGTCTCACTGCTTTCAGCGGGGGCAAGGTTGTAATGGGTTGAACCACGTGGGTTTCCAGGATGTCGGCGCTCCACGGCAGATGGATGTGGGCCTTCAAACCTGCCAGGGCGCGACTTGGGCCCCTGAAGTCGAGGCTGCAACCTTTTGTCGCATCTGCAACAAAAGGTTGCACTGGCGACTGAGCGGGTTTGGGGGCAGGGGTGGGGCGGACAACCTCGTCTTGGCGACGAAAAGTCAGTGGAACTTGAAGTTGAAGATCAACTGCGCGCCGGCGAGGAACAGGCCGGCGAGGATGACGCGGTGAAACCAGAGTTGGCTGAAGCGGCGATTGAGCCAGACCCCGAGCCAGACGCCGACCGGGATCAGCGGCAGGAACCACAATCCCATGCGCAGGGTTTCCCAGGTGATGACCTTGGCCGCCACGAAGAACGGCACCTTGATCCAGTTCACCCAAAAAAACACGAGCACCGTCGTGCCCACGAAAATGTCCTTGGGGAGTTGCTGGGGGACGAGGAACATGCTGACCACCGGGCCGGCGCCGTGGGCGAAGGTGGAGGTGATGCCGGTCAGGATGCCGCAGGGGATGCCGATGGCGTGATTCGGCTTGAAGGCGCCCTCCATCCGAAAGATCGTCTCCCGCGCGCATTGGAACACGACGAAACTCACCGCGATCACCCCGATGGCCACGTTCAGTTGGCGCGGCGAGAAGCGTCCGACGAAGCTGATGCCGGCAATCACCCCCAGGACCACGCCGGGCAGGAGATACCCGAGATTCCGTTTTTCCCACCGGCCGCGGTAGAAGTAGAGGGACGCGAGGTCGCCCGCGCAGAGCAGGGGCAGCAGCATGCCGATCGCGTATTTGGGCGGGAACGCCAGCGCGCAGAGCGGCGTGGTCAGCATGCCCAGGCCGCCGCCGAACCCTGCCTTGGAGATGCCGATGAACAGCACGGCCAGGGCGGCCAGGGTGTAGGTTTGCCACGATTGCATCCGATTCGTTTAGGGGGATGCCCGGCGGGTGTCGAGGGTGCATTTGTTCCGCAGGGCCGGGGACGTCCCTCGCTCCGCTTCCGGGGCTCAAGGCGCGACAGCGGCTTTCGGCAAGTTCTCTGCACCCTCCGAAAGGGCGAGGGAAACCAACATGCAAGAAACTGCGATGCACCTGGTGCTGAAGGTTGAGGAGATATTTGCTGGCCGTTCACGGTTGTGCGGGTTAGAAGGGTCGCGAGCAAGCGGGCGCGGAGAGTTGAAGTGTGTTTGTGCAGAGAATCATCCATCAGAAATCGAGTTTCCCGGGCACCTGAATTCGACATGAAATCGTCGCCAAGTCAACTGCAGCAACGTCGTGAGCGGGAGGAGGCATCGGCCGGATCCGCCGGAGGGATCGCCTCAACCTATGCGAGGCTGGGGGTGGCGCCGTCGGTGAATCCGGTGGCGCCCACGCTTGCGCAACGCTGGACCTCCTGTCTGAGTCATGAGCCGGTCGACAGGGAGCCTCCACGCGAGATTCTGATCGGAGTTTTGCGCGGCGAGGGAATCGGCTCGGAGGTCATCCAGTGCGCCCTCGATGTGCTGGGGTCTGTGGCCGCGGCGACCCGGCTGCAGGTGCGCACGCGGGAGGGAGGTTTGATCGGTCGCGATGCCGAGCGTTCCTGCGGGGCCACGCTTCCGGACGCGGTGATCGGGTTTTGTCGCGACGTGTTTGCCGACGGCGGCGCCATTCTCAACGGGCCGGGCGGGGGGCGGTATGTTTACGAACTCAGGAAGCAACTTGACCTTTTTCTGAAGATCAGTCCCATCCAGTCCGCCAACGGGGTGGCTGATGCTTCCTCCGTGCGACCGGAACTGTTGCGGAACATCGACATCCTGGTGGCCCGCGAAGGCACTGCCGGGGCCTATCAAGGAGAGTGGACCACGCAGCAGGATCCCGGGGAAGGCCGGAAGGCGGGGCACTTTTTTGGTTACACCGAGTGGCAGGTCCGTCGGTTCCTGCAAGCTTCGGCCCGCCTGGCCCGGATGCGACGGGGCAACCTGACGGTTGTTTGGAAGGAGTCCGGCGTGCCCTCCATCAGTGCGTTGTGGCGTGATTGTGCCGCGGAGGCCGCCGAGGGGTCCGGGGTGGAGTGGTCGATGGTGGACGTGGATTTGATGGCCTATCGGCTGGTTCAGGAAGCGCCCGCGTTTGACGTGATTGCCGCGCCGAATCTGTTCGGCGATGTGCTGGCGGATTTGGGGGCGGTGCTGCTGGGGTCGCGCGGGGCATCCTACTCCGGCAACTTCACCGGGCGCGGCGAGGCGGTCTACCAGACCAACCACGGGGCGGCCTATCATCTGGCCGGCAGCGACCAGGCGAATCCAGCGGGGCAGATTCTTTCGCTGGCGATGATGCTGCGCGAGACCTTTGGTCTTGGGCGCGAGGCGGAGGCTGTGGAGCAGGCGCTTCGTTCCGTCTGGTCGGAAGGTTGGCGGACGGCGGACGTGGCCGGCCCGGGCACCCGGGTGGTGGGCACCCGTGAGCTGGGTGCGCGGGTGGCGGAACATGCGGCGGCGATTGTCCGCGAGGGCTGCGAACCGGGATGCGAGGTGGGATGAATCCGCTCCTCATCCTGGTGGATTTGCAGCGCGACTTTCTCACCGCCAACCCCCTTGCGCCGGCGGCCGGCGACCTGGTCGAGCGGGCGTCGTGGTTGCTCGGCCGATGCCGCGAGCGCGGCATTCCTGTGGTGCATGTGTGGACCACGGTTTCCCGCCGGCCGGACAACCGGATGGCGCACTGGAAACAAGCCGGGGTCTGGCGTTGTGTTGCGGGAACGTCCGGCCACGAACCTCCGCGCGAACTGGCCCCGATCGAGGGTGAAACCATCCTTCACAAGACCGGGTTCAGGGCCTTTGCCGGCGGGCAGCTGCTGGGGACGATTCGGGAGCAGGCGGCGGACAGCCTGTGGGTGGCGGGGGTGCATCTCCACGCGTGTGTTCGGCAGGCCGTGATCGAGGGTTACGAGGCGGGGTTTCGTGTGTGTGTTGCCGAGGATGCCACGGGAAGCGACGACCCGGTTCATGCCGCCATCACGCGGCGTTATCTTACAGCCCGAGGCGTTCACTTCCTGCGTGTGCAGGAGCTGGCCGATCCCCGGTTCATGCGGGAGAACCGCGGGAGGGGTGAATCGCGGGGCGAACGAGCGGTGGCCCGGGCGGTGGGCGGTGCGGCGGGGCGGGCACGGGATTGGCGGTGGGAACCGGATGAGCTCCGCACTGGGTTTGTTGAGGCGCTTGCCGTTCGCCTGACTGAGAGCCAGCGGGAATTGTCCGCACTCATGGCCCGGGAAATCGGGAAACCCATCCGGCACGGGCGCCTCGAGATTCAGCGGACGGTTGAGATGCTGCGCGACATCGTGCGGTGTTGTCGGGCCAGCCGATCCGCGGAGGGTTTTGCGGGAGGATGGGTGAGGCGGCGGCCTCACGGGGTGGTAGCGGTCATCACGCCCTGGAACAACCCGGTTTACATCGCGTTGGGCAAGGTTGTGCCTGCCGTGATGCATGGGAACAGTGTCGTGTGGAAACCGGCCCCGGAGGCGCGAACCCTGTCGCGTCGCCTCCAGGCGATGTTTGAGGAGGCGGCGATGCCGGAGGGGTTGGTGGTTCCATTGGAGGGCGGGCGTCGTGAGGCGGTGCAGTTGATGGGCGACGAACGCGTTGGGGCGGTCACGCTCACCGGTTCCTGTGCGGCGGGATACAGTGCGCAGGAGATCTGCGCGCGGCGCCGGATTCCGTTGCAAGCGGAGTTGGGAGGCAACAATGCCGCGATTGTCTGGCCGGATGCCGATCTGACTGCGGCGGCGCAGCGTGTGGCCGCCGGGGCTTTCGAAATGGCCGGGCAGCGTTGCACAGCCAATCGCCGGGTGATTGTGCACGAGGGATGTCGGGACGAATTCGTCGAGCGATTGCGGACGCAGGCGGCCGCATTGAGCTGGGGCGATCCGTTGGACGCGGAGACCGACATCGGGCCTCTGGTGAATGAACGGCATCGGGACCGGGTTGCGCGCCAGGTTGATCGAGCCGTGGCGGCGTGCGGTCCGGCGCTGCTCCCGCACGGAGCGGTTTCGCCGGCGGGCGAGGGGTGTTGGTATCCGCCCACCGTTCTCCCTTGCGAGGATCCTGCCTTGGAGATTGTGCAGGAGGAAACGTTCGGCCCGGTGCTGGTGGTTCAGACCGCCAGGGATTGGGCGCAGGCCATCGATCTCTGCAACCGTGTGCGACAGGGGCTCGCTGCCGCCATCTTCACCCGGTCGCCGGAAATCCAGCGCCGATTCCTGGAGGAAGCCAACGCCGGCATTCTGAAGGTCAATCAATCCACCGCGGACGCCGCGGTGGGCGTTCCGTTTGGCGGATGGAAGGCCTCCGGACTGGGGCCGCCGGAACATGGTGTGGGCGACGCGGAGTTCTTCAGCCGATCGCAAACCGTTTACGGCGATCTCGGTTCACCCGCCGAATGAACCCCATTCAGTCATGACCGTGCCGGCTCCAGTTCCAGTGGGGAACACTGACCCGATCGGGTTGCC
>JALOTU010000224.1 GCA_025457725.1 Verrucomicrobiota bacterium | reverse complement strand
GGGCGAGTTGCGGAGAATCCATTCGCGCGTGGCGTGGATGTTCTTGCCGGTGGAAAGGTCCATGACGGTGTCCGCGCCCCACTTGGTGGCCCAGCGCATTTTCTCGACTTCCTCCTCGATGCTCGATGCGACGGCGCTGTTGCCGATGTTGGCGTTGATCTTCACCAGGAAGTTGCGGCCGATGATCATCGGCTCGGATTCGGGATGGTTGATGTTGTTGGGGATGATGGCGCGGCCGGCCGCCACCTCTGACCTGACAAACTCCGGTGTTATTTCCGACGGAATTCTCTGCGGAAATCGTCTGAAGATGCTCGGCGTAAATGCGGATTGCGGATTGCGGATTGCGGATTGGGAAGAGCCTTGGTGCTGCTTGTTCAAGTCGTTGCGGACGTTGTCGCCGCTTAACTCCGCAATCCGAATTCCGCAATCCGCGCTTCGCAGGTTCTCGCGGATGGCGATGAACTCCATCTCGGGCGTGATGATGCCCTGTCGGGCATAGGCGAGCTGCGTGACGACCTTGCCCGGCTTCGCGCGCAGCGTGCGACGGCGCTGGCTCTTCAGACCGGGGAATTCCACGAGGCGATTCTTCTCCGCCGTGCTGGCGAATTCGGCGTGTTTGCCGGAGAGGTAGCCGTTGTCCTGCGGTTTCACTTCGCGGCCCTCGTATTCCTCCACGTCTCCGCGACCGCGAATCCATTGGGCGCGCAACGCCGGCAGGCCTTCTTCAGGCGTGCCATGGAACTCCGGATCGCCCCAGGGCCCGGAGCAGTCGTAGACGCGCACGGCCGCATTCTTCTCCATCGCCCCGGTATAAGACCGGGTGTCGCTGACGGCGATCTCGCGCATAGGCACGCGGATTTCAGGATGAAGGGTGCCCGGAACGTAGACTTTTTGGCTGGCGGGCAATTGTTCGCTGCTGTGCGGCTCGAAGGAATCGGTTTTGGCTATCATGATCGTCTTTGCTTTGGCGGTCACAGACCGCCGCTACTGGGTTGATCCGGGCAGGCGCAAGAGGAGTTCCCTTCGCCGGCATTATCCGGAGCAGGTTCAACGGGTCTTCCGCCCATGCGGAACTCTCAGCCTGCGATCAGGCTCCCCGAATGGAAAAAGCATCCCGCACCGGGTTGGAACAGTCAAGGCAGGGAGCCGGGGGATCGGGGGAATTCTCAGGTTTTGAAGGATTTGCCGCACCCGCAGCTTTCCTGGGCCCGGGGGTTGATGATCTTGAACCCGCCACTGGTGAGGGAATCACTGTAATCCACAACCGAACCGCGAATGTACTGGGCGCTGAACGCGTCCACCAGGGCTGTCACCCCTCCAGCCTCCACCGACTCATCGCCCTCTCTTGGTTCGTCGAAGACTAGTCCGTACTGCATGCCGGAACACCCCCCCTGCTCCACGTAGACGCGAAGCGTTTTGCCGGCATGCTCGGGCTTCTCCCGCATCGCCTTGATTTCGGAGACGGCGGCATCGGAAAGCCGCAGGACGGGTTCACTGGTGGTTGATGTGTTCATCACTTGTGCTCAAGCATGCCATAAACAGGCGAAGAATCCAACCCCGGGAATCAGGTGTTGGCCCGGCCCAGCTGCTCCCGGGCCTTGAGGATCTTGTTCTCCAGCATCGGTTTTAGTGAAGGAATCTGGGTTTGGAGCCGCTGGTAGAGTTTCAACGCCTGAGGCCACGCCTGGAGCGATTCTGCCAGCCGGCCGGCCTCCATTCCGGCTTTCTTGACCCAGAACAGATCGGGCGCCTCGCCGGCCCGGAGATTCTTCTCGTAGAACACGTTCAGATAATGGTCGAGTGCGCTTTGTAGCGAGACGGCGCGTACCTCCGGGGTCTGGGTGAGCGCAAGTTTCTCCAGCACCGTGGCCAGCCCGACCTCCGCCTCGCTGCGCGACGCCGCATCCGCCCAGGGCGCGTCGACCACCTGCTGGAACGCCTTCCAGGCATTGCTGTACTGGTTCACGTCCTGAACCGCAAACTGCAGGTAGCATTTCCCGATCATGCCCTGGGCCCGGGCGGCGAGTTCATTGGACGGGTAGTTGCGCTCGATGCTGCTGAACACCTTGAGGGCTTCGGCATAGTTGGCCAGGGCATCGTTGGTGTCGGCCGACTTCAGCCGCATCAATGTGTCCCCGTAGGCGAACATGGCCCGCGATTTCAATTCCGGCGGACAGTTGAGGTCGCTGGTCAGGTTGGTGACGTAACTGCGCGCGTCCTTCAGGCTAAGGCGCGCCATGGCGGTGCGCGCGGCCATCATGCGCGCCTCGTAGGCCAGCTTGGATTGGGGCCAGTTCCGGAAGACATATTGGTAGTTCAGTTCCGCATTGTTGTAATCCTCGGTCCGCCAGTAATAGTCCCCGATCCACCACTGGGCACGCGGTGCCAGTTCGTTGGTGGGGTAGGTGGCGACGAAATTCGTAAATGCACTCAGCGCGTTGGTTTCATCACCGCCCAGGGCCATGTCCAGGGCCCGGTAATAATCGGCCCGCGCCCGCACGAGCATGTCCGTGGCGGAGGCAAGAATGGTGTCATACTGTTCGACCGCCCGCTTCCAGTCGGCTTCCGCCTCGTAGGTGCGCGCGACGGCCAGCCGGATCTCCCAGGCCTGCGGCGACTCGGAGGAAGACTGGAGAAAGTTCTCGAACAACCGGCGGGCCGCCTTCGGATCACCAGCCTCATTCAGTTGCTGGCCGGTCAACAGCACGGCCGTGCTGGCCATGAAACCGTTTGGATAGGTCTTGAGCAGCTGCTCCAGGACGTTGGTGGCCAGTTCCGGCCGGCCCTGATCGAGCGCGGCGCGCAGCATCTGGTACAACGCGGGCTCGATCAAACCCAGAGCCGGGCCGCCAATCCCCGGCGCGGACTGCACCACCACTTCGTAATTCGTGCGCGCGCCTTCGTAATCACGGAGCAGGTAACGCGAATCCGCCCACTTGAATCGTGCAGTGACCTGGCTTTCGGAACGCGGCAACAACAGGGTTGCCTGCTCGAACGCCGCACTGCTCTCCGCATAATTCTCCCGGGCCCACTCCGCCCAGCCCCGATTCAAGTAAGCCTTCCCGCGCAACGTCCGGTCGGTGGCGGATTGAATCACCCCGTCGAAATCGCTGATCGCCTGCTCCACCAGATTCGTGGCCGGCACAGCGGGCGCGTTGGTGGCGGGAGCCGCCCCCCGTCCCGCCTGCAAATACTCGCGGAGCTTCAACTCGCCGAGCGTCAGGCGGGCAAGATCGGCAACGGCCGGGTCCGGACTCAGCGCGGCAAACGGCTCGATGGCCTGCCGGGCCTCGGCCAGTCGGTTGCGGGAGATCAGGAGATCGGACAGGCGCATCAGCGTCTGGCGTTGGGCTGCCGGGGGGGTGTTGGTGGAGAGATTCTGGCGATAGACCGACACCGATTGGTCCACCCGATCCATCTTCTCGAGGACCTGTCCCTGGAACAGGATTGCCTCCGCCAGGAGGTTGGGGCGGTTGTTGGAGGTGGCTAGGGACACGAGGTTGCTGGAGGAAGCCAGCGCGTCCGGCAACTGGTCGAGTGCCAAAAGCGTCCGCGCCAACAGGTACTCCCGTTGCCACGCCAGCAAAGGGTCCAATTGGTCCAGTCGAGGATCATCCAGCGCCTGTCTGGCTGCGGCGTATTCCTGCACCGCCAAATACGCCTCGCCCAGCAACAACTGCCCCCGGGCCACCAACAGACGATTCGAGGGGTCGGGGGTGGTGCGCTGGAACACCCCGTCCGGATCCCGCAGAATGGCAATCACCTGATTCCACTGCTTTTGACGGCCGCGTGACGAGGCCTGGCCCAGGACGGACTCGAGTGCCCGCGGCGATTCCGGAAACTCTCTGGCCACGCGCTCAAACGCCTGGGCGGCGGCCGTGTATTGTTCGGCACGAAACCGCGCTTCCGCGATCCAGAACAGGTATTCGTCCAGCCGGTTCCCGGCCTGTGCCTGGTTTTCCTGCAGCAATTGCACCGCTCCGGCATAATTGCCCTGCTCGATCAGCGCGCGCGCCTGGTAAAGAACCGCCTCGGCCACCTGCGGCGAGAGGGGGAACTTGATGGTGTAATCCCTCCATTCCTGTTCCGCCCGGGCCCAGAACTCCCCCTCAAACGACTTGAGGGCGGCCGCAAACGCGCGCTTCTCCTCCGCCTCCGTCCCGGCACGGGCCGAAAGCCCCAGGAGAACGACTGTCAGCAAGAGAATGATCCGCAGGCGGGTCATGTGCCCCTGACTATAAGGATCCGCCGCAGCTTGCGGAAGGCGATTCGTAGCCACCGGGTTCAACCCATCACACCTGCCAGATAGCGCCCCGTGTGGCTGTCCGCGCACGCGGCGATGACCTCGGGCGGACCCTGCGCCACGATCCTCCCCCCGCCCTCGCCGCCCTCCGGCCCCAGATCAATCACCCAATCGGCCGTCTTGATGACATCCAGGTTGTGCTCGATTACAATCAGCGTGTTCCCGTAGACCCTCAGCTTGAACAACACTTCCAGCAGCTTCGCCACATCGTGGAAGTGCAGCCCGGTGGTCGGCTCGTCCAGCAGGTACAGGGTGCGGCCGGTGGATTTGCGCCCCAGCTCGGCCGCCAGTTTCACCCGCTGCGCTTCGCCGCCGGACAAGGTTGTGGCCTGTTGTCCCAGCCGGATGTAGCCCAACCCCACCTCGGCCAAAACCAGGCAGGGGTCGTGGATCTGCGGGACCGCGCGGAAAAAGGTCACCGCCTCGTCCACGGTCATTTCCAGCACGTCGGCAATGTTCTTCCCCTTGTAGGCAATCTCCAGGGTCTCGCGGCTGTACCGCTTGCCCCCGCACGCCTCGCAGGTCACATAGACGGGCGGCAGGAAGTGCATCTCGATCTTGATCAACCCGTCCCCCTGACACTTCTCGCAACGACCGCCGCGCACGTTGAAACTGAACCG
>JALOTU010000223.1 GCA_025457725.1 Verrucomicrobiota bacterium | reverse complement strand
AAAGCCGGCATACGCCGCCTGGTCGGCGGCGCGGAACACGGCGCAGATACCCTCACCGTGGCCGTTCAGGCGCGTGTTCACTTCGGCAAGTGTGACCGCGCTGGCGGGGAGATGCCATCGCTGCGCCAGGCGTTCCTGGAGGGCGCGACGCGCACAGGAGAAGAACTCCGACACCTCGCCCGCGTTCACTGCGCTGTCCATTTGTGCCAGGCTTGCCCGCAGCGCCGACGCACGGGCGTGGTTGGTTGCCCGACTGGAATCGGCTTTGCGTCGGTCGCGACGCTTGACCCACCACAGACCGCAGGCCAGAAGGGCGAGGGTTGACGCGGGCAGGGCGACTAATCCGGGCTGGAGCAACACCGGTTGCAGTCTGGCCACACCCCGGCCCGTTTCGACTTCGTTGGGGAACAGTTCAGAGGGATTCGAAATTGCACTGGAGGTGCTTTCCTCGAGCGCTGTCGAGGCCGGCGGCGTTGTCGGTATCGCCTGTGCGAGTCCACTGCCAGCCGCCACCTCGACCGGAAGCGGCTGTGTGTGCCGGGTCACATATTGCCGGGTCTCCGGATCAAAGAAGCTGAAGCTGAGCGCTGGAATCCGCAGGTCACCGGATTGTTGCGGCACCACCGCCTGCTCGAAGACCTTTCGGCCCTGATACCCGACACTGTCCGCCGGCTCAAACTGCGCGCCGGCCTGGTAGGTTTTCCAGTCCGCAGATTGGGCCAGGCCCGGGGAGGTTACGCGGTCAAAATTGCCTGTACCGTTCACTTCCAGCTTGAGCGTCAATGGGTCGCCCACGGTTGCGTGGGTGGGCGTCACCTCCGCATGAACCTGGAACTGTCCCACGGCGCCTGAAAAGTCAGCGGGGCGTTCCGCGGCCGGGAGCGCCAGGATCTTCATTGCAGCCATTTCCGTCTGGAGGGTGACCGGCTTTTCCGCGACCCGGCCAAAGAAATCATTGAAAAAGGAATCATCGAAGGGTGAACCGCCAAAGAATGAATCAAATGGATCACGCCGGGCGCCGCGCGCGGCACGTTCCTGCACCCGCACGAGGACGGGCAGCTCGAGGTTGAGGGTGTAATCGCCCGCCTTTACCGCGGACAACGCCGCCGGCCAGGTGATGACCGTGTAGGGAATGCCGCCCACGATTTCCTGGGACTGATCCGGATTGTCCGTGAGCTTGGTCATGGTGAAGGCGTCGCTGCTCAACGCGGGCAGCCCGTTCAGGCTCGCGCTCATGCCGCTGCGGAAATACGCCTTGATCTGCACGGGCATCAGCTCGCCCACCCAGAGCTCGTGCCTGGGCGCGATCACCTTGAGAAACGCCGGCTGGCTGTCAGCAGGATGGTTGCGGTCGGACGGGGCGGACGACCAATCGACATCGGGTGGCGGCAGCGCGCGTCCGGTGGATCGCGAGGCGACACCGTTTTGCGGGACCACCTGGAGGGAGAGCGGTTGTGTGGCGGCGTTGCCGACACGGATGGACGGGATGGTGAAAGTGCCCGCGCGTGTGGCGGAGACTTGATAGAGGTGGCTTACGCTGGCCGTCATGGCGCCGTTGATTGATTGAAAGGAACTCGACTGGCCCACCGGTGTGAATTGCAGTCCGTCAACCCGGGGTAACTCCGGCTGGCCGTTCTGACGGCCATGCACCGTGACGGCCAGCTGAGCGGCTTCATTGAGGCCGATTTGCGCGGGTTGCAGGGTGGCGCTGACGTTCAATCTCAATTGTGCCGCCCCGACCGACAGGGCCAGGGCGCCGAAGAGCACCGCAACGCCCGGACCCGGAGCGCGGACTTTCTTGTCCGCGCGGATCTGCCGTAACCAACGCGCGGACAAGAATGTCCGCGCTCCGATACCCGGTTCCGGGAAAGGTGGCGGCGGGGACGAATGAGCGTTGTTGAACCGCTGAGGCTCACCGTAGTGACACGCCCTGCCTGGGGTGCCATTGCGTTCCAGTTCTTCATGTCACCAGTCCTTGAAGGGTTGATCGTTGCTGTTCGTGTTCGAGCCGCGAGACATCGGCATGGCGGCGACCTGACGGTCCTCGCCCTTGAGTGAGTCGAGCAGTCGTTTGGCTTCCTCTTTGGTCATCTGGCCGGGTTCACGCCGTTCCGCAGCCTGGGCTTGTTCCTGGCCAGGTTGCTGACCGGGCTGAGTGTTGGCTTTCGAGGTGTCCTGGGACGGATTCGCGGGTTCAGGTTGCTCGCCTGCGTTGGCCTGTTGCTGCTCCTGCGGCTGGGCCTCCTGCTGCCCTGGCTGGCTGTCGGCCTGCTCCGATTTCTGTTCCTCGGGCGGCTGGGACTGATCCTGGCCAGAAGCATTTTGGTCGTGCTGATCCTTCTTTTGGTCCGCATCCGACTTCTCTTTCTGCTCCTGATCGGAACCGTTGCTGGCTTGTTGGTCCTTTTTGGAGTCCTGCGAGTTGCAATGGTCGGAGTTGCTCTGATCCGACTGACTTTGCTGATCCTGCTGCTGTTGTTGATCCTGCTGCTGTTGTTGATCCTGCTGCTGTTGTTGCTTCAACTGTTCCAGCTTGCGTTTGACCAGGTCGCGATTGTACTCCGCATCGGCGTCGTCGGATTTGAGTTGCAGGGCAGCCTCATAGGATTGCACGGCGGCTTCCCAGGTCTTGATGGTTTGCTGGGGGTTGGACTGTTCGGTCTTTTCGCCGAGCCGATACTGGGCGTTGCCGAGGTTGTAGTAAGCGCTCTGCTGCACGGGAAGCTCCTCCGTGTTGAGCGCGCTCTGGAAAGCCGTTTGCGCGGAAGCGTATTCCTGTGCCTTGTAGGCGGCGGCGCCAACGTTGAAGTGCAGTTGCGCATTATCCGGCTGCTTCTCGGCGCTGGCAGCATACTCCTTGGCTGCCGCAGCGAAGTCGCCTTTCTGGTAGGCTTTCTCCGCGCTCCCGGGTGATGCGTGCGTGAGCCCGGGGAAGGCCATCAAGGCAATGACAAGGCTCAATGCCCCGGTGAAGGGTCGCGCGACCCGGAAACCGACTGATGCACCGACCGGGACAGGCTCCGGATTGACGTGTCGTTTGCCGCGCCGGGTGCCGATCAGCGGTTCGAGGAACAGCAGGATGAAGGCGGCCAGGAGCGGCCAGTGGAATTGTTCGAGGTAAACCTTGTGCTGCCGGGCGGTCAGGTCGTGCCGGGTAAACGGCTTCAAACCCTGATCATAGATCGTCTTCAGGCCTTCGCCCTGCTGGCCGAGCGGTTGATACATCCCGCCGGTGGCCTCGGCAATTTGCCGGAGCGTCTCCTCGTCCAACCGGGATTTCACAAACTGGCCGGTGTCGTCCTTGACGAACTCCGTGCCGCCGGTCTGGCCCGACACCGGGACCAGTTCACCCGCAGCGCTGCCCACCCCAACCGTGAATATCGTCACCCCATTCTTCGCCGCGGCCTGGGCGGCAGTGATGCCCGCCTGTCCCAGATCTTCGCCATCCGTGATGAGAATGAGAATCCTGTCACTGTTCTCGCGCTCCGCGAATGCCGATTGGGCCTCGCGGATCGCGGCGGCGATATCCGACCCTCCTCGCGGAATGATGCTGGTGTCGAGCGCCTGAATGGATTGCCTAAACGCATCGTAGTCGAGCGTGACCGGACATTGGAGGAAGGCGTTGCCGGCGAACGCCACGAGGCCAACACCATCGCCATCCAACTGCCCCAGCAGATCCTCCACGGCCAGCTTGGCGCGTGTCAGGCGATTCGGCTTCACATCCTGGGCCAGCATGCTCCTGGAGGTGTCCACGGCGAAGAGGATCTCCAGACCTTTGCGGGTCGTCTCCTCCCAGCGGAAACCGGCCTGCGGACGGGCCAGGGCAATGAACAAACAGGCCGTCGCCACCACGAACAAGGCCCGCTTGAGGCGACGTCGGCCGGGGGAGAAGGATCGCGTCAGGCTTTCGGCGAGGCGCGGGGAGACAAACGAGGCAAGGATCGAGGTCTGGGTCCGGTCAAAGCGACGGTAGCGCCAGACCAGTGCGAGACACGCGACGAGGCCGAGCAACAGCCAGATGGGTTGAACGAATTTCATAGTGTTAAAACAGGATGGAGATTCAGGTTGATGCGGCTCATGCGGGCAGCCTCCGGAAGCGGGTTTGTTGGAGTCCGAAGGCCAAGCCCAACAGACAAAGCGCGGGAACGACCGACCAGGCAAACAGTTCGCGCTGACTCTGGAAGCGCTTCAGCGTTTGGGTGGTTTTTTCCAACCGGTCGATCTCGGCGTAAATGCGTTCGAGCGAATCGGTGTCCGTGGCGCGATAGAACTTCGCGCCCGTCTCGGTGGCGATGTTCTGCAGCGTCTCCTCGTCCACGTCCACCTTGGCCATGGCCAGTTGCCGGCGACCGAACGCGTCGGTGACGGGAACCGGCGCTTCGCCGCGCACACCGGCGCCGATGGTGTAGGCCTTGACCCCGAGCGTCTGCGCCGCCTGCGCCGCCGTGGCCGGGTTGACCTTGCCCGCGTTGTTCTGTCCGTCCGTGAGGAGCACGACGAGCTTGGACTTGCCCGGCTGATCGCGAAGGCGATTGACGCAACTGGCCAGGGCGGAACCGATGGCGGTGCCGTCCTCCACCGCGCCGATCTGCACGCGATCGAGGTTCTGCAGCAGCCAGTCGTGATCCAGCGTGAGCGGGCTTACCAGGTAGGGGGCGCCCGCGAAAGCCACGATGCCGATGCGGTCGTTGGGACGTTCCTCAATGAATTTCGCCACCACCGACTTCACCACATCAAGCCGGTTGGCGGGCTGGCCATCGAGAGTGAAGTCCAGCGCCTGCATGGAGCCGGACACATCCAGCGCCAGCATGATGTCCACGCCGCTGGCCTGGACGGGAGCGGTGCTGCGTCCCAGTTGCGGGCGGGCCAACGCCACCACCAGCAGGCCGAGCGTCAACATCGTCAGTGTGGTCAGCCAGGCACCGGCGCGGCTGCGGGTTTCCCGCGCCACGGCCCGAACCCGATGGGCGCTGGAGTATTCAACGGCGGCCACCCGGCCCCGTCGGCCGCGAAGGAACGCATACAGGGGCAGCAGGGCCAGCAACCAGAGCAAGTGAGGGTAGAGGAATCGGATCATGATGGTAGTGGATCGAGTGTGGATGATTCTGCGGCAACCGACGGTGTCGCCGCGTTGCTTGGAGTTGAAACGGGGTCCGACGCATCCGGCCGCGCCCGGCTGGGGAGGTGTGTGGGGGCAGTGGCACGGACCGAATGCGCCGGTAAGGTGGCGGTGGCGTGGGGCGCCGTTCCCGTGGTGCGGACAAAACTGGAAGCGCTCTGCAGCATGGCCTCCATCTCGGGAACGGACAGCACCCAGCGGGCGAACTTGGCCAGATCGCAGTGATGCAGAAACTGAGCGAGCAGGTCGCGGTGTTCCGCCAGGGTCGAACCGGATTCCGCCAGGCAATCGTGCAGGAATTCCTCGGTGGTCCGATGGGTGGCGTGTGTGGCGAACCGCACCTCGATGTAGTTCCGCACGACCTCCGAGACTTGAATGGAGAATTCCCGTGCGTGCTCGGGCTGCATCAAAGAGCGCGCGGCCTCCAGTTGTTCCAACGCCAGTTCAAACGGCAGTTTGGGTCGCAGGCCCGGCAGACGATGGCGCCAGCGCCACAGACCGTAGCCGAGCGCGGCCAACGCGGTCCCGGCGGCGGCCCAGGCCAGCCAGAGCCAGCCCGGCGGAATATGAAAGGGCGGACGGATGTCCCGAATGTCTTCGATGGGTTCCGCCATTGGGGCGGCTGGCGCCATCACCGGAGCCGTGGCCGCCACCTGCGGCGCCGTCGGGGGGGATGCCGGTTGGGCTGCGGTGGAGGCGGACGCGGTGAGCGCATGCCCAAGAAGCAAGATCGCGGCAGCCGCGGCGGTAAAGGTCTGCGCCAGTGATTTGCGAATTGTCTTCATGCGTGCCTCCGTTCGCGGTTGCGGAAAAAGCCCATCAGGGCGGGCAGGTAGGTTTCGGTGGTGGACAGGCTCAAATGATCCACGGCCTCGCCATTGAAGGCGCGCCGGAGCTGCGCGTTGTCCTTTTCAGCCAGATCGAGGAAGCGCCGGCGAGCCTCTTCATTGCCGGTGTCCAACTGGAGCAACTCGCCCGTCTCCGCATCCTCCACCGCCAGCAGGCCGACATTGGGAAGGCAGGCCTCGTGCGGATCGTGGATGTGCATTGCGACGAGGTCGTGGCGGCGATTGGTCTGCCGCAGTCCCCGGCGCAACGATTGCAGGGCAGCCGCGGGTTCGCCGGTCGATTGAAAGTCGGAGATCAGAAACATGATCGAGCGGTGCTTCGAGACCTGATTCGCGAAATCCAACGCCCGGGGGAGGTCGGTTCCCCGATGACCGGGTTGGTGATAGAGAATTTCACGCACCACGCGCAGCACATGGCGGCGACCTTTGCGTGGCGGGATGTATTCCTCGACCTGGTCGGTGAAGAGCACCAGGCCCACCTTGTCGCTGTTGCGGATGGCGGAGAAGGCGAGCACGCTGGCCAGCTCGGCCGCCAGCTCGCGTTTGCTTTGCGCGCCGGAGCCAAAGTTGCCGGACGCACTCGCGTCCACCAGCAGCAGCAGGGTCAGCTCGCGCTCCTCGGTGAACTTCTTGATGAACGGGCGCCCGGCACGGGCGGTGACGTTCCAGTCAATGGCGCGCACCTCGTCGCCGGGCACGTATTCCCGGACCTCATCGAAGTTCATGCCGCG
>JALOTU010000222.1 GCA_025457725.1 Verrucomicrobiota bacterium | reverse complement strand
GACAAACCGGCGGGTGGATTGCGCCGCATAGCCCGATCCCACCCAGGTGGACACAACCTTCTCGGTGCGCCGGGACTGGGCATCATACTGGCAATCCAGTTTCACCCGGGCCGCCGCAGGCGCACTGGCAATCCGCGTGAAGGTCCTCACCCGGTTCTCGGCGTCCCAGGCGTAGCTCCAGCGCCCGTCCCCGGTCAGATTGCCATCGGTGTCGTAACTGAAGTATTCCATGCCGGCGGGCACGAACACATGCCCGAGGTTCGTCGCCACGATGTGCGGATTGGGTTCGTCGGCCAGCACCGCCACGTTGGTGATGGCCAGCCACACCGGGCCGGTCCCGTTGGCACCTTGAGCCTCGCCCCACCAGTAGGCCCCATTCCGGACCGTTGGCTTCAGGTTCACCGTCACCGTGGCGTTTTCGTCGGCCTCGCCCATGACATCGACATACCCAAGCGATGCCCGAAAGTGATACTGGTTGAGCAAATCGGCCTGATACGGAATCGTACGCAGATTGGCGCCACTCGGGTCGCCACCCGACTTACCGAACTTCCGGTTCCCGATGTCATCAAACCCGTACTCGAATTGTTGACCCGCCACCAGGGTGTCGTCACTCCAGTAGCGCTTGCCCGAGGTCACCTGACCCAGCGGGTCATATTCATACACCCAGTAACTGCCGTCGGCGTTGGTGACTGCGGTGCGTTGGTTGGCCTGGTTGTATTGGTACGCGAAGGAGGAGGAGAACGAGGACGAGGTCGATTCAACCGCCGTCAAGCGGTTGAGCTTATCGTATGACTGGGTGCTGGTCATCCGTGGGCTGCTGTTGTGCTTGAACTCAATCTCTTCCACCAGCCCGGAGTTGGCAAGGTAGTCGTACTGGGCCGAATGGGTGCCGTCGGACACGGTTTCCAGCCGGCCGGAGCTTGAATGGTAACTGTAATCGGTGGATTGCAGCACGGTGGAGCCGGAAAGCAACGCCAGTTTGGTGCGGCGCAGCCGGGTGTCGTAACCGTTGGTCACCGCCAGGCCGGCCAGGGGTCCGCCCGAGTAGGTTTCACTGAGCTGCGTCTCTTGTTGAGCGGCTTGCCTTGGCCGGTTTGGGAACAAGGGAACGTCTATCGCTGCTCGTCCAGCCCAAGCCTGTGCGTCCTTGAGTGGAGTCAGTGTGTCGAATTCTGCTTAACGCCTGATCTCTTTCGCTTCGGGGAGGCATGGTCTTGTCGAACCACTCGATGAACGTGTCCGCCGCGGCCATCGAGTTGAGGATGGGCGTGCCTCCCAGGCGGCGAACCGCCTCCGCCTCAAAGTCCTCGAACACCCGGGCGATGACCGGCACTCCCTTAACGTGGCGCAAGACGCGCTCGGTGTCCGCCACCCGGCGCATGGAGGCGAGGATCAATCGGGCGCGGCCCGCCCCGGCCATGTCGAGGACCTTCTCGTCCGCACCATCCCCCCGCAGGCAGGGGATGTTCATCCTGCCGAGCTGCTCGATCACCACGGGGTCGTCATCGACCACCAGCAGTTTGTGTCCGGCTTGTTGCAGGGGCTTGACCACCCACATGCCGCCGGCCCCGAATCCCAGGATCAGCACGTGGCCGCTGATGCGGACATCCGCCTTCATCCGGCGTCGCAGCGGGTGCACGTGCAACAGGAAGGTGGTGAACCGGTCGGTGGCCACGAAGGGAGTGAGGGTCATGGTCATGACCGCCACCAACGCGATGAGAGAGAACACCTCGGGCGAGATCTGGCCGAGCACCTCGAAGCCGGTCAAGCCCAGCACCAGCGCGAACTCGCTCGTCTGTGACAGCAACAAACCGCTTTCCGTGGCCGGGCGCGACATCATGCCCTGCCACTCGGCAATGATCGCCACCAGGGGAGGCGTGATCAGCAGGACGCCAATCGTGAGCACCGCCGCCTGCCACACCAGCGTGATGTCGGAGATCACCACCAGGCTCCCCATGGAGGTGAAGAAGATCGCCCGGAAGAAATCGCCCAGGGACAACAGCAATCCCCGGGCGACGCCGTTCACCGGAAATCGGGCCAGGGCAAACCCGGCGAGGAAGGCGCCCGCCACCAGCGACACATTGACCAGGTAGGCCAGGCCCAGGAACCCGAACAGCAGTGCCAGCACGATGAGCAGCAGCGATTCGTCATCCAGTTTGAGTCGCATCATGACGAAGGGCAGCACCCAGCGCTGGCAGGCCACGGCGATGCCGGCCAGGCCCGCCGCCGCCCCGATGCCCTGGGCCACCGCGAGCGCGCCACCCAGCCAGCGCGACAGGCCAACGATCAGCAGGATCATCAACAGGTCCTGCACCAGGAGCACCCCGATCACCAGGCGGCCGAACGGTTCGAACATCTGATGTTGCTGTTTGAGCTGGTGCACCACCACCAGCGTGGAGCTTGTGGACAAGGCCAGCCCGATGTAGAGCGCCTCCACCGGTTCATATCCGATCAGGCTGGCCAGGGCGAACCCGCCGATGGCCGCCCCGAGGAACTGGACCACGCCCACCCACAGCACCGATTTGAGCAAGCCTTTGAAACGGTCCGGGTTCAGCTCGATGCCCGCCACGAACACGAGGAAGGCCACGCCCAGGTAGAACGCGTCCATCAGGAAGCCCTCGTCCGGTTGGATGCCCGACAGCCGCAGGCTGATGCCTGCCAGCAGCAGAAGGGGGATCACCGGCAGGCGCGTCCAGCGCGCGATGCCGAAGCCGATCGCGGACACGATGAGGATGAGAGCCAGATTGCTCATGCCTTCAGCAGTCCCCGCCTCAGCAGCTCACGATTCTGGAGTTTGATGCCGTCCACCTTGGAGATCATCAGGTATTTCACATCCATCTCGAGCAGGTTGTCCGTCACGGAAAGGTCCACCACCTGGATGCTGCTCGGGATGCCGGCCTGTTTGCAGCGGAACGCCAGCAGATCGTTGGTGGGCTCGATGCGCAGGGCGGAAACCAGCAGGCGTGCGTGGGGCAACTCCGCCTCCTCCAGCACCGCCTGGTATTCCACATCGCCGAGCAGCGTGTCGCAGGGGAGCCCCTCGAGTTTGTGGGGATCGGTATCCACGGCCAGGACCGATTCCCCGCGCTCATGGAGCCGGCGGGCAATTTCGCGGCCCAGCGTGTTCATGCCCACCACGATGATGTGATTGAAGCGGTGCCGGGGTTTGACTTCCTTGGGATTGTGGCGCGGGGCCAGGAACGGTTTGAGCAGGCCCAGATGGCGTGACCAGAAATAGAGGACCTCGTTGTAGATGATGAAGCAGGCCGACAGGGAGAACGACACCAAGCCGACCCATCCCACCAGCGACAGGATCCGGGGTGAGACCCAGTGGGCCTGGACGGCGGCGGCGGTGAGGATGAAGGAGAATTCGCTGATCTGGGCCAGGGTGGTGGAGGTGAAATGCGCCGTGCGCTCCGCGAACTTGAGCCGGGCCAGCGTGAACATCACGATGGCGAACTTGCCGGCGATGGCGAACAGGGCCAGATACAGCGCCAGATCCCATTCCTTGGTGGCCGCGCCGAGGTCCATCTGCACCCCCAGCGACACGAAGAACACCGCGATGAAGAAGTTCATCAGGGGATGAACCCGTCGCCGCAGATCATGGTTGTAGGGCAGCTGGGCCAGGCTGAGTCCGGCCAGGAACGCGCCGGTTTCCTCGGACAGATGCAGCCAATGGGCGGCCGCCACCACGAAGAAACACCAGCACAAGCTCCAGATGAACAAGGCGGCCGGCGACCGTGCCGCCCAGGCGAACGGCCGGGGCAGCACGTAGCGGGAGACGGTCATGACCGCCACGATCAAGACCAGCATGCGGCCGAGCGCCTGGAGAACGCTCTCCCCGGCCACTGCAAGATCCAGGCTCACGCCGGGCTTGAAACCATCCAGCAGGGTCAGCAGCAGAATGACCACGAGATCCTGGAACAACAGGATGCCCACCGCCACGCGCCCATGCAGGCTGTTGAACTGCTGCTTCTCCTCCAGCAGTTTCACCGCGACCACCGTGCTGCTGAAAGTCAGGGCCAGCGCCAGGAAGACCGATTCGGTCAGATCAAAGGACAAGGCGCGGGAGAGCAGGAACCCTCCGGCGAAAGTCAGCGCCACCTGGGCCAGGCCCGCCAGCAGCACCACCTTCCCGACACCCTTGATCTTGTCCAGGCTCAGCTCGAGGCCGACCAGGAACAGCAGCAGCACGATGCCGGCTTCCGAGATCAGTTCGAGCGAACCGGTGAGTTCCACCAATCCGGTCCAGGGACCGAGGATCAGGCCGGCCACGAGGTAGGCGATGATGGACGGCAGCTTCAAGCTGCGCGCCACCAGGCTGCACACCGCGGCGCCGATCACGATCCATCCCAACTGGCGAAGAAAGAGGGATTCCATTCAGTCGATCCCTCCCCCCGCACGTTGACGCGCCTTATGGGTTGTCCTGCAAATCATCCTTGCCGTCGAAGCATCGCGGTTGAACCCCCGGGACTCAAGGCGGGATGCGGTCGACGTGGATCGATCCGGCCGCCGCGCGGCCATGCCGAGCCCATCACTTTTCCGTGTCCGGCGCACTGGCGGGAGCCATCCGGTCCGGCCCCGCTTGTTTCTCGAACTTCCAATAAAGCCAGTTGCTGAGCGGCAACAGGAGGGCGGCGGTCAGGATCCCCGCAATGACATCCACCACGTAATGGTAGCGGCAATAGATGGTGGAGAGGCACAGCAGCACCGCCATGACGAGATGGAAATGGCGGATGCGCGGGAGGTATTTGTAGGAAAAGTAAACCGTGCACAGGGAGATTGCCACGTGACTGCTGGGAAAAGCCGCGCCCGGCGCCTCGAACAGCTCATAGATCACCACCATGATGTTGTAGAACGGCCCCACCTGGACGGCCTCGGGAAACGAATGGGTGGAGGCGAGCGCCCAGACCTCCTCCGGCAGCCGGTAGCCGTCGATCTCGCGGATGAACAGCCGCGGACCCACCACCGGCAGGAAGATATACGTCGCGTAACACAGGTAGAACACAAACGAGATCACCGAAACAAAGTGGAAGAACTGGACGCGATCCCGGACGAAGAGGGCGATCCCGACGCCCACCACCATGATGTAGTAGGAGAAATACGAAATGTAGAAAATCTCGCTGACCACCAGGTAGGGAAGCTTCTCCATGAACAATATGCTCGGCTGACATCCGAACAACGCCTGCTCCAGATGGATCGCCAGGGGATCGATGTAGTCGGTGAAAAACATCCGGTTGAGTGATCCCGTTTCCCGGAACATGGCGACATAAAGCAGCACGGGATAGAAATGGCGGAAGAAGGAGAGAACGTTGCCCCCGCCCCCGGATTCGTAGCGCACTACCAGCCAATGCACAGCCGCCAGGCAGACCACGTGCGCGCTGATGAGCCACTGCCAGGCGGGAACGGTGCCGTTGTGGAAGAACAGGATCAGGACAGCCACGAAGAGGAGATACCCCTGCGTGGCGTAGTCAATGAACCGATAGTGTTTGAACATGATCCGGATGCGCCTGTTGAATTCCCGCCGCTAGAGCCAGCCGTCCCGGCGATAAGCCGCCACGGTGCGCCGCACACCTTCGGCGAGTGCGGTCGGACATGCCAGCCCCAATTCGTTCTGCAGGCGTGATCCGTCGCAGACCCAGCCCGGCGCCCGCAGTTCGGCGTATTTCTGTCCGCTGAGCACATTGGCCCGCCGTGTCACGCGTGAAACCAGTTCCTGCCCCCAGCACACCGGCCAGAGCAGGGGAATGGGGATGGGAACCCGGAGCGGACGCCGGTGCAGCGCCTGCGCCACCCGCGCACCAAACCCACCTGCGGACTGGATCTCCGGGTGGCTCACAAAGAACACCTTGCCGGGTGCCCGCGGGTGCTCCAGGCAATCCACAATCACCCGGGCGAGATCCTCCACGAACACCAGGCTCAGCGCCTGCCGGCCGCAGCCGACATCCGGCAGCAGGCCGGCGCGCACCGTCTTGAACAGGCGCAGGAACTCGCCGTCACGCGGACCGTACACCGCCGGCGGGCGCAGGATGACGAACTCCGGTGCGCAGTGCCTGGCGACCTCCTGTTCACCCGCCAGTTTGCTCCGGCCATACTCCGACACCGGCCGGGGAGTATCGGAT